>QMPV01000025.1 GCA_003648765.1 Candidatus Aminicenantota bacterium | reverse complement strand
TCCAGGTTGATGATGTTTTTTAGTTCAAAAGAACCACAATCATGGGAGAGAATTAGTTCAATCATCCGAAGAGACATTGTTTCTAGGATTTTAAAGCAGGTTAAAGCTGAAAAGCAACCTTAATAGGAGATTTTCTTTCTTGACGGGGGTCTAGTGGTGTGATAAATTTCGCCTGGATATGGAGGAGTAAATGGGGTTTTTTCAAATAGCTAAAAGGCATAAGGCTTTAGTGGGACTCTTAATTTTATTGATTATCGTGATAATAATTCTGGCTCAAAATAGAGATTATGTTCAAATTAAAATTTTATTCTGGAGTTTTTCAGCCCAGAAGGTTCTTTTTATTTTGGGATTGATGGTCTTTGGCTATTTAGTAGGAAAATTAATTGAATTTGCCGTAAAGAAGTGAGGGGATACCGCTTTTTTAGAAGAGATTGCTTTAGTGGCTTTGCTCTCTGATTCAGATTAAAGAAAATGAACAATGCTTTCCGTTTAATTAGTTTACCTCTAAAAATTAGTTAATAATTTCAGAACACAAAGATTGAGAATAATGAACCGCCCCAGGAAAAAAGAGAGCGAATTAAACAAATTAAAAGAAGAGATAAGCATTTTAAAAAAAGAAATAGCTGAATTAAAAGAAAGTGCAATTCGTTATAAAACTCTGTTTGAGTCAGCCAATGATGCCATTTTTGTTATGGAAGATGATCGGTTTATTGATTGCAATCAAAAAGCCGCAGAAATGTTTGGTTGTCGACGGGAAGATCTTATTGGCGAGACTCCTTACGAAAAATTTTCTCCTCCCTTTCAGCCAGATGGGCAACCATCCCAGAAGAAAGCTTTACAAAAGATAAAAGCTGCTTTCAAGGGGCAACCACAGTTTTTTCCCTGGACTCATTGTCGCTTGGATGGTTCGCTTTTTGAGACGGAAGTAAGTTTAAGCTTGATCGAAATAGGGGCTAAGAAGAGCCTTTTGGCCATTGTTCGAGATGTCAGTGCCCGCAAGAGAGCCGAAAGTGCTCTCCGTCGAGCCCAAGAACATTATCAGGAGTTGTTTACTCAGATACCAATAGGTCTTTACAGTACTACTCCAGAGGGCGAGATTCTGGATGTTAATCCAGCGTTAATCGATATGCTAGGTTTTCCCGATAAAAAGAGTTTTATGAAAATAAAATCGTTTGATGTCTATGTTGATCCGCAAGAAAGAGAAACTTTGAAAGCTCGTCTGGAAAAGGATGGGGTGGTTTATGGCTATCAAGTTCGATTCAAACATCGGGATGGTCGAGTTCTTTGGGTGAAATTGACCACCCGGGCTATCCGGGATAATGAGGGAAAAATCATTCGCTATGAGGGAGCCATTGAAGATATTACTCAACAAAAAAAATCTGAAGAAGCTTTAAAACAAAGTGAAGCTTTTCTAGAAAACGTGCTTTATAGCATTCAAGATGGAATAAGTGTTCTGGATCCGGACTTAACCATCGTCATGACCAATCAAGTTATGGAAAAATGGTACACTTCAAATCTTCCCCTTGTCGGCAAAAAATGTTTTGAAGCCTATCACAATCGGAACCAGCCATGTCATCCCTGTCCCTCATTGAGATGTTTGGAATCGGGCCGGACTGAGAAAGAGATTGTGCCTGGGCTTAAAGGCTCGCCCGTGGAATGGATTGAGTTATTTAGTTATCCCCTTAAAAACCCCATTACTGGAAAAATAGAGGGAGTAGTTGAATTTGTGAGGGATATTACTCCCAGGAAGAAAGCTGAGGAATTGATTCAGAAATCACTAAAAGAAAAAGAGATTCTTCTTCAAGAAATTCATCATCGAGTAAAAAACAATCTTCAGATTATTATAAGTCTGCTGCGGCTGCAGGCTTCTTCAGAGAAAGATAATCGATTGATAAATATGTTTCGGGAGTGTCAGAATAGAATCAAGGCTATGGCTTTTGTCCATGAAAAATTATACCAGTCCCGTGACTTTACCCGGGTGGATTTTACTCAATATATTCATGATTTTGCTCAAGAATTAAGCACTGCCTTTGGAGTCAAGAAGAAAGGAATTAAACTTAAAACAGAATTAGAGGAAGTTGAGTTGGATATCAACCGGGCCATTCCTTGTGGCCTGATTTTTAATGAGCTATTAACTAATGCTATTCAACACGCTTTTCCAGGGGGTAGAGCAGGAGAGATAATTGTGCGTTTACACCGCGAAGAACAGGAACAGATTTCTCTGGAAGTTTGGGACTCAGGGGTTGGCTTGCCGGCTGATTTTGATCTGGAGGTTCCCAAAACATTGGGTTTGATGTTGATTAAGTCTTTAACTGCTCAGATAAATGGCCAGTTAGCCATAGGCACGGGGGAGGGAACAAGTTTTAAAATTGTTTTCCCCGGATAAGAGACTATTTTTTTATTTTTTCTTGGATTTTAGGGAGAATTGACATTCTTTTAAGCAGAATATATTTTACTTGCGTTTATTTATTAAAAACAGGTTGAAGCTAAAAAGGAGTTTTTTTTACTATGGCGGTAAAAAAAGAAGGGGCTCCTGTTACAGAATTGGCCCGGGATATGGGTCTACTCCATGTGACCATGATTGGCGTAGGAGCCATGATTGGGGCCGGTATTTTTGTATTGACAGGCATAGCTGCAGGTGTAGCTGGGCCGGCTTTAATTCTGGTTTTTGCTTTTAATGGCTTGGTGACCGCCTTAACGGCCATGTCCTATGCTGAATTGGGTTCCTGTTATCCTGAAGCAGGCGGAGGGTATTTGTGGGTGAAAGAAGCTTTACCTCAACCCAATGGGTTTCTTTCCGGTTGGATTAGTTGGTTTGCCCATGCCGTAGCTTGCAGTCTTTATGCGGTGGCCTTTGGAGCTTTCTGCTATGATTTGTTTAAAATCGGCGGCTTAGACCTGACTCACCTCTTTTCTTTTCTCCCTGGGTCGGCGAACCACACAGCTGTAGCTAAATTGATGGCGGTTATCGTAGTGCTTTGTTTCGTCTATATAAATTATCGGGGGGCCAAAGAGACAGGACAGGCAGAAAGTTTAGTGACTATTTTAAAAATCGTGATTATTTCTCTTTTTATAGGCTTTGGACTTTATGCCATATTTTTTGGAAAATTGGCAGAACCCTGGCCAAGCCATTTTGAAGGATTCTTTCAGAAAGGCCCGCTGGGTTTGATAATGGCCATGGGCTTAACTTTTATTGCTTTTGAGGGCTACGAAATAATTGCCCAGTGCGGTGAAGAAGTTAAGAATCCCAAAAGAAATATTCCCCGGTCAATTTTTCTTTCTCTCATTATTGTGGTGCCCATCTATATTCTGGTGGCCTTCGTAGCCCTGGGAGCTGTCACCCCTCCTGGAGACCAGCCCTCCTGGATGTATTTAGGGCAAAAAGGGGAGCTGGCTATGATTGAAGCCGCTGAACATTTTATGCTGGGTAAACTAGGCCGGGTTATCTTTTTGATTGGTGGGCTGTTTTCTACTATGTCGGCTCTGAACGCAACTATTTATTCTTCCTCCCGGGTCAGTTTTGCTATGGGTCGTGACCATAATTTACCCGGAGTTTTTGGGCTGATTCATGAAAAGAAAAGAACCCCTTATATGGCCATTTTCTTTTCTGGAGCTTTAATTATTCTGATGGCTGTGGCTTTGCCTATTGAAGATATTGCCAGTGCTACGGACGCTATGTTTCTGATTCTTTTTATTTTTGTCAATCTGGCGGTCATCAACCTGAGAAAGAATCGTCCTGATCTCGACCGGGGTTTCAAAGTGCCTTTCTTTCCTTATTTGCCCCTTTTGGCTACTTTCCTTAATCTTGGTTTGGCTATTTTTCTTTTCTTCTATCGACCTTTAGGAATTTGGGTCTGTTTGGGGTATCTTTTGCTCGGCATTTCTCTTTATTATATTTATTCCAGGAAAAAAGAATTTGAGGCCAAAGCAGCTCCTATTGTTCATGCCGAACAACCTGTATTTCAACTTGGTCCGCGAAATTTTCATTTGCTGGTTCCTGTAGCTAATGAAAACACAGTTAGCCAACTGCAACAATTTGCCATCAAGATAGCTAAAGCCTATGAGGCTGATATAACCAATCTGCATGTGATTAGGGTTCCTGCACAATTACCTCCCAGTGAAGGTCGTAAATATTTAGACCAAGCTAGAAATCTTCTGAATAAAGCAGTGATTTTGGCGGAAAAAGAAGAAATTCCCGTTTATTCCTTGGTTAAATTAACGCATAATGTTCCCAAAGCGATTATCGAAACCTGTGAACAGAGGAAAATTGATTTGATGATTCTTGGTTGGGAAGGAGAGGTGCCGGCTAGAGATCGTGTTTTTGGCACTATTTTAGATGAAATTATTTTAAATACTGTTTGTGATATAGCTCTCGTTTGTCGTGCTCCTACTCAGGAGATGTCTATCGAGAGGATTTTGATTCCTGTGAGTAATTTAAAGTACGCCATTTTGTCGTTAAAATTGGCTGAGGCTCTCACTCAGGAAAAGAAAGCGCCGATTGTTCTCTTCCACGCCACTACGCGGCAAAATATTGAAGAGATAATTCAGTGCTATCGCGAAGAGCTGAATAAGCTTAAAGAAGAGATTGATCCAGGCCGTTATGAAATTGTGGTTAAGCGGACAGGCAGAATAGGCGAGGCCATTTTGGCTGAGACTCAACATCATGATTTGATTATTATGGGAGCTCCGGAGGAAGGCTTGGTTCGCCGGGCCTTATTTGGAGATTTACCGGTTCAGATTGCTCGTGAGACCGGTGGGCCACTTATTTTAACTAAGAAGTATACCGGAGATGTTAAATCCTGGTTTCAGAAATTTTTTGGTTCACGGAAGACAACCCTGGATTGAAATTTTGCTCGAGGGCATTAAGTCTTTACCTTTTACCTTTGAACGACCAAAAATTACCTTGTTTCTTACTCAGCCTCATCTAAAGATTTCTGTTGTTCCTCTAAATGGGGCGATTTATTCAGCAGAAACAAGTAGTTTATAACTGTGGCTATCTAGTCAGTTTGCCTCTAGATCAAAGGAGAGACTCATATAAAATAACCCCAATGGAGAGCCCAAATTTGGACTAGCTAACCGATAGCTTTTTTCCTGAGATGGGATTTTTGTCCCTAAGGTGAACAGTGAAGACCTGATTCCTAAACCAGGCTTTACTGGCCAAGATAATTTCAATTTTTGGGAATTTTAGTTTTCGGATTGTTTCTTTGGGGCAATAACGATATCTCTTTTAATTTAATCCGGCGGCAGTTTCTAGATTCTTTCATTTTCCAGAAAGAATTAGCCTAGTCAATCTTTCTAAAAATTTTTGAAGACTATAATTTTTGGAGGTTATAGGGTGAATTAATTTAAAACCGGGGAAGTGAGGTTCTTATTTGAAAAGAAAGGTCATTTAGAGTTAAGCCAAAAAGAGAAGAAGAGTCAGGTTAGTTTGGTGGCCTAACAAAGATTAGAGAGGCAAGGCAAAAAAATTATCTGAAAAAATAAAGAAAATTATCTAAGAAAATAATAAATTATCTATTGACATTATTAATTAAATTAATTAATAAAAATATGCATTGGTAGATAAAATATTATTTATTAGAGAATTGACTGATATCTTATTTCATTCTAATGGGGAAAGTTCCGATAAGGGGAAAGAGGCAGTTTCTAAGCCTGATTCGCTAGAAAAAACCCTAATCTCTTCTACCCAAGAAGAAATCTCTTCCCGGGGAAGTAGATTTCATCTGAAAAAGCCGAGTGTCTGTTCTTCTGAATTAATTTGTTTATTTCCAGGGACATAACGGCTTAATCTGGCCGTGTTTATTTATGAAGGAGTCATTTTTGGCTTTGATTTTGGGGAAATTAATTTAAGGAGTGTTCATGCGTAAAAAAATCGGTGTGTTTGTTTGTCATTGTGGGATTAACATCGCCGGTACAGTTGATGTCAAAAAAGTAGCTCAAGAGCTTTCTGAATTTCCAGGGGTAAGCTATACAGTGGACTACGTTTATATGTGTTCTGACCCTGGTCAAAATTTGATTATCCAAAAGATTAAGGAGGAAAAACTGGATGGAGTGGTGGTGGCCTGTTGTTCACCTAATCTTCACGAGACAACCTTTCGTCGAGCGGCTCAATCTGCCGGATTGAACCCTTATGAATGTGAGATAGCCAATATTAGAGAGCAGTGCAGTTGGGTCCATAAAGATAAGGACAAGGCTACCGAGAAAGCAATTAAAATCACTAAAGGAATAGTGGAGAAACTTCGCTGGAATGAACCTCTGCAACCCATCAAGGTCCCAGTAACTAAAAGAGCTCTTATTATTGGTGGAGGTATTGCTGGCATTCAAACCGCTCTGGATTTAGCCAATAGCGATATTGAAGTGGTTTTAGTGGAAAAGAATCCCTCAATTGGCGGACATATGATTCAACTCTCGGAAACATTTCCTACCCTAGATTGTTCTCAATGTATTTTAACCCCGAAAATGGTTGAAGTTTCCAAGCACCCCAAGATTAAACTCTACACCTACAGTGAGGTTCAGGAGGTTACGGGCTATGTAGGGAATTTTCAGGCGAAAATACTAAAAAAGCCTCGGTATGTGGATCCGGATAAATGTACTCTTTGCGATGAGTGTACTCAAGTGTGTCCGGTGGTGGTCCCCAATGAGTTTGATTTAGGGTTAACCGGGAGAAAGGCCATTTATATTCCTTTCCCCCAGGCGATTCCAGCCACTTATACTTTGGATATTGAGGCCTGTCCCGGGGTTCTGCCGATTGCTTGTGGTAAATGCTGGGATGTTTGTGAACCCAAAGCTATTGATTTTGATATGAAACCCGAAATAGTGGAAGAGAAAGTAGGGGCTATTGTGGTAGCTACTGGCTATGATCTTTATGACAAAAAAAATATGGCTGAATATGGTTACGGTAAATATCCTGATGTGCTCGATGGGCTCCAATTTGAAAGATTATTGTCGGCCTCGGGCCCTACCAGAGGGAAAATTTTGCGCCCTTCAGATCATAAGGAACCCAAGGAAATTGTCTTTATTCAATGTGTTGGTTCCCGAGATCCTGAACTCCATAATAAATATTGCTCTAAGATTTGCTGTATGTATACGGCTAAACACGCCAAGCTTTATAAACATCATGTGCATGATGGTCAGGCTTATGTTTTTTACATTGACATCCGCGCTGGGGGAAAAGGTTATGAAGAATTTGTCAACCGGACTATGGAAGAAGAAGGAGTTCTTTATTTAAGAGGAAAAGTTTCCAAAGTTTTTGAGGAGAACGGAAAATTAGTAGTTTGGGGGGTTGATACCTTAGCTGGACAAGATATTGAAATTCGAGCTGATATGGTGGTTTTAGCTATGGCTATTCGCCCTTCGTCTGGAGCTGAAAAATTGGCCAAGATTCTCAAGGCAGCCCAGGACACAGATGGTTTTTTTGCGGAAGCCCATCCGAAATTAAGGCCTGTAGAGAGTTTAACAGCGGGAGTGTTTCTGGCGGGTGTCGCCCAAGCACCCAAAGATATTCCTGATACTGTGGCCCAGGCGGGTGGGGCTGCCATCAAGGTCGTTTCCATTCTTTCTCAACCCGAGTTGCTTCACTCACCCTTGGTGGCTCAGGTTAATGAGCATCTCTGTACTGGTTGCAGTATGTGTGTTGATGTTTGTCCTTTTTCTGCCTTAAGTATTGTTGAAGGAAAAGCCAAAGTAAATGAAGTTCTTTGTGAAGGGTGTGGCACCTGTGCCGCCACCTGTCTCCGCTCGGCGATTGAAGTTAAGAATTTAACCCACCTGCAGGTTCACGATATGTTAACGGCTAGTTTAGGAGGCTTGAAATGAATTCGGAGCATGAACCCAAAATTGTGGCTTTTTTGTGTAAATGGTGTTCTTCAGCTGGTTCTGATATGGCTGGGGTTTCAAGGTTAGAATATCCATCTAATGTCATTCCTATTACGGTCATGTGTTCGGGCAGTGTTTCTCCCCTTTATATTCTCTCTGCTTTTAATTTGGGAGCCGATGGAGTCCTGGTTTCCGGATGTCACCCAGGTGATTGTCATTACATCAAAGGCAATATGTATGCCCGGCGAAGAATGGCTTTGTTGAAAGAGTTACTTCCTTATATTGGTCTTGAACCAGAGAGATTTCAGATGTCCTGGGTTTCGGCAGCTGAAGGTCTAAAATTTACCCAAATCATTAAAGAATTTGTCAAACAATTAAAGCCTTTAGGGCCGCAAACGCAATTGAGGAGGTCTCTCTGATGGTTGAAGTGGAAAAAATCAGAGAGGAAGCCCGTCGCCTCCTCCAAGAGGGGCAGGTCCGAGGGGTTATTGGCTATGTTCGTGGCCCTCAGGGTGTTTGGGCTGTACCCGCCATGATTCGGAACCCTGAAGATGTTGATCGACTTGTCTGGAATCCCACCTGTGTCCATAATTTAGTCCTTTTCGTTGTTGAGGAGAAAAAAGAACAGGCTCGCCAGAAAGAACCTGATAAGCGGCCTTTGGCGGTTGTGGTCAAAGGATGTGATAGTCGGGCCATAAATGTGCTTCTTCAAGAAAAGTTCATTGAGCGGGAAGAAGTTATTCTCCTTGGAGTATCTTGTGAAAACAGTGGGGTAGTTGATAAGAAAAAACTCTTGAATCTTGTTCCCTCTCAAAAAATTGAGGAGATTGTCTACGGAAATAATGGCCATATTGTAGCTGTCATCGATGGCGAACGACGCGTTTTTCCACCAGAGGAAGTTTTAGCTGACAGATGTCTGGAATGTCAGGCTAATTTTCCTGTTGTCTATGATCACTTTTTTGGCGAGAAGATAAAGAAGGAGGCCATCAATACTTCTCCGGGGGTAGATAAAATTGAGAAGATGCGCCTGGAAGAACGGCGACGCTTTTGGGAAGAAGAATTGTCTCGTTGTCTTCGCTGTTATGCCTGCCGTTCAGTTTGTCCTATGTGTTATTGTACTGAGTGTGTGGTTGATCCCATAAGTTTCGCGGTGGAACCTACCACCACAGCTGAAGAAAAAGCCAAGAAAATTAAATGGATAGAAAAGTCACCTTTACTCTCCGAGAACTTTGTCTATCATCTGGTTCGGGCTATTCATTTGGCCGGCCGTTGTGTTGATTGTGGAGAATGTGAGCGGGTTTGCCCTGAGGATATTCCTATTAGATTGCTGAATAAAAAATTAGAGAGAGAAGCCTGGCGTCTTTTCAATTATGTGGCCGGGATGGACAGCCAGGCTCCCTCTCTTTTTTCTACCTTTAAAGAAACCGACCCAGAAGATTTTATAAGGTGAGGCCATGGAAAAAGTACTGAAAAAATCGGATTTGGGCCAATGGGTGGCGCGATTAAAGGACTTTGATCTCTACGGCCCTGTCAGGGAGAATAACCATTGGGAATTTAATCAGATTTCTCAACTTGCGAATTTCCCTGAAGATTATACTCAGGTTAATGTTCCCTTGAAAAAAATTCTTCTGCCAAATCGAGAGGTGCTATTTCAATTTGAAGACAACCGTAACGGTGGTCCTTATCTTCAAGAAGTTTTGCCCGAAGAAAGAGAAGTTGTTGTTTTTGGAGTTAGGCCTTGTGATGCCCGGGGGATAGTCCTATTGGAGAAAGTTTTCAGTAGTGAAATTCCCGATATTTATTTTGAGCGTCGGCGGCAACAAGTCTATGTGGTCGGCTTGAGTTGTTACCCTCTTCCAGGGGAAAATTGTTTTTGTTTGTCGCTCGGAGGAGGTCCTTTTTCCACCAAAGGAATGGATATTTTATTAACTAAGATGCAGAGTAAGTATTTTGTTGAAGTGTTGACTCCTAAAGGAGAGAAATTGATCAAAGCCGCTCCGGAATATTTCTTCAATCCTACAGATAAAGATCAGCAGGAAAGGCAACAACTGGAGAGAAAAGCCCGGGCTATGTTTACTCGCCAAATTGAAGGAGTGGAGAAAATATGGCCAGTGTTATCCCAGATGTTTGAAAGCCCGCTCTGGCGGGAGGAATCGTATCGGTGTCTTAAATGTGGAATCTGCACTTACCTCTGTCCCACCTGCCATTGTTTTGATATAACTGATGAAATTTCTTCGACCGCTCCCTTGCAAGGGAAGAGAGTCAGAGTCTGGGATACCTGCCAATTCCCGGATTTCACCATGCATTCTTCAGGGCATAATCCCCGACCGGATAAAGCTTCTCGTCTGAGACAGAGGATAATGCACAAATTTCTTTATTTTGTTGAAACTTTTGGTGACATTATGTGCACCGGCTGCGGGCGCTGTGTAAGTAAATGTCCGGTGGGGATTGATATTATTGACATTTTGAATAAGGTGGCCAGTCATGGAGCATAATCCATATTTACCTCAATTAGCTCGAATAATTTCAATTAAAGAAGAAGTAGGCGGGGCCCGGCCAATTAAAACCTTTCACCTGGAGCTTCTTAACGGCCATAGATTTGACTTTAGATGTGGTCAGTGCGCCATGATCTCAGTTTTTGGTAAAGGAGAGTCGATGATTTCTATTTCGTCCTCTCCTCTGATCAAAGAATATTTGCAATTCAGTATCCTTAAAATGGGCCGGGTAACGACCGCTTTACATGAAATGGAGGAGGGAAGTATTGTTGGCCTGAGGGGCCCTTACGGCAACGGTTTTCCTCTCGAAGAATGGAAAGGCAAAAACCTGATTTTTATTGGTGGAGGCATAGGTTTGGCCCCCATCTGGTCGGTTCTCCAAACAGCTCTCCGTCAGAGAGATGATTTTGGACAACTCACTCTTTTTTATGGAGCTCGCACCTCTCAAGATCTCGTTTTTAAAGACGAGCTAAAGAAGTTGAAAGAGACCATTCCGGTTTATTTATCTATCGATGTTAAAGAGCCAGGTTGGAATGAATATGTCGGTTTTGTTCCCCAGAACGTTTTGGATAAAAAACCATCTCCTGAAAAGGCTATCGCTATTACCTGCGGTCCGCCCATTATGATTAAGTTCGTTATTAAAGGTTTGCAGGAATTAGGGTTCCAGGATGATCAAATTTTTACCACGGTTGAGAACAAGATGAAGTGCGGTATTGGGAAATGTGGTCGGTGTAATATTGGTCATCATTATGTTTGTAAAGATGGGCCAGTTTACTCCTGGGCCAGGCTGAAAACTCTTCCTCAGGAATATTAAAATTGCCTCATGAAGGCTTAAAGGAAGGTTTTAGGGGAAAAAATAAGGAGGGAAAATGATTAATTTAGACACTTTAAGGCAGTTCGCCATCTTTAAAGATTTAACTGATGCCGAACTAGAAAATATCCAGAGCATAGCCAAATTAGAAAAGTTTAAAGCCAATACGCGGGTTTTCGAAGAAGATTCTTTAGCCGTGAAAATGTATCTTGTTTTAAAAGGGAGGGTGGAGATTAGACTACGAAAAGCGGCAGGTTTTCTGCCGATGACCATAGATGTGGTTGGTCCAGGAGAAATCTTTGGTTGGTCGGCAGTAACGAATCCCTTTACTTTCACCGCGGGAGCCTGGACTGTGGCTGATAGTGAACTAATCTCTCTCAATGGAGAGGTGATGCGCAAGCTCTTTAAGATTAATAATCATTTAGGGTATAAAGTTATGATGCAGATTGCCGCTGTTATCTCCAAGAGATTTCGAGCTCTGAGTAAAAAACTGGTTGAGTTTTTACCCGCTCAATCAGTGGGGGGAGAGAGTTAGAATCTAGCAAAAAATTACTCTCTCTTTTAGCTTTCGGAAAAATTTTGGTTTGGATAAAGGGAAGGTCTTCTCTAGAAAATTGTTTTTTGAAATCTCTTGAGAGAAAGAAATCTTCTCAAAAGGGAAGCAGTATTTTCTAAGCATGAGCTAGCCTCTAGATTAGATTTCGCCTGAGAAGACTGTTTTTCTCTTGAGCAGGCTGAAGAAAAAGCAATTTATATCCCCAAAAAAGAAGGCACTAGAAGAAGGTCTAAATTCTCTGCAGTCTGGACCTTAAATAATTACAAAATTATCAATTTTTTGGAGTTTCTTCCGACTAATTTTAAGGAAAGATGAAGAAGATATTCAATTCCTATCAGCAAATGAGATTGTTTTTTTCGGGTAAAGTTCAGGAAAGTGATTACTGGGGGAAAAGCAAAAATCATCTTTTAAGAAAAATAGCAGAGTTACTCCCCAACTCAGAAATTGAATCCTTTCTTCAAAATTCATGTGACATTATCCGAGAGTTCGGCGAATATGATCTAGTTTGGTTAGGCCTTTGGGATGAAGCCAAGGGACTCCTTCGGCCTCAAGCTATTGCCACTTTAAATCCGAATTATAATCATATTCCTCTTTTAAGTTTTAAGAATCATCAGCCTTCTCTGACTCCTGAAATTGAAGCTTTACAGAAAGCCAAGCCGGTCTTAGCCTCAGTAGCTCGACTGAAGAAAAGATATAAAGAGTGGGCTGAAGTAATGCTTCAGTGTGGATTGAATAATTTAGTTTCTTTTCCTTTATTGGTTCCGCCCAAAGTTTATGGGCTTCTTAATCTTTACTCAGCGGTGCCTCGGAGTTATCTGGATGATGAGTTTTCTTTGTTGGGAGAAGTTGCTGATTTGGTGGCCTTTAAGATTCATGCTCATCAAGAAGAGGAGAGGAGAAAAGCCTTGGAAGAGGAATTGGCTGTTCATTCACGGAAATTAAGAAAGACAATGGAAATGACTATTCAAGCTCTAGCGGTCACCATAGAGATGCGGGATCCTTATACAGCTGGTCACCAAAGACGGGTGACACAACTAGCTTCTCGAATTGCTCAAGAGATGAATTTAGGAGAGGAAGAAATTGTTAATATCCGTCTGGCGGGCATAGTCCATGATATTGGCAAAATCTATGTTCCTGTAGAGATATTAACTAAGCCCGGCCGCTTAAATGATTATGAGATTAGTATGATTAGATCCCACCCCCGATTTGGGTTTGATATAATTAAAGAAACCGATCTCCCCAAAAAAATTGGTGAGATTATCCTGCAACATCATGAACGAATGGATGGTTCTGGATATCCGGCGGGGTTGAGTGGAAGTGAGATTCATCTGGAATCGAGAATATTAAGTGTGGCTGATGTGGTGGAAGCTATGTCTTCCCATCGGCCCTATCGGCCTGCTCTGGGGTTGGAAGCCGCCTTGGAAGAAATTGACCAGCATAAGGGCTTCCTCTTTGATCCGGACGTGGTTGATGTGTGTCTGGATCTTTTTGAAGAAAAAAGATTTAGTTGGACTCGAGATGAGTCCATGTCCACAGTTACCCATTAAGCCACTTTTTTTCTTCCCCCTTATCATTCCTCCGAGGCGGCTTCCTCTGTCTTTAACCTTGGCCGTAAGCTAAAAAATTTGGATTCAGGTCCTGTGTCCAACATTTTGGTGTCAGAACAACATTTTGGTGTCAGACACCTCCACGTATAGTGTCAGGCACCTGTCAATTATGTCGCATAATTTCTTGGTGTCAGACACCCTAATAATTTCCAGACACCCTAATAATTTCTCAAACACCCTACATTGTGTGGGTGTCAGACACCCTTACGCCTGTAGACACTCTTACCGCCTGTACCTCAGACGCCCTTATGCCTGCTGTTGAGTCTCCATTATTACCATGAACCAAAAATTTCATCTTTCCAGTTGTTCGAAAAGGGTTAAGTTTTCTCTTCTTGGCAAAAATTAATAATTGGTATAATGTATTTTGTTCGTTGAGGATAAATTGCTAGGTAATTAGTAACTGGCAAGGGTTTTGAAGATGAATCCAGAGGCCGAGTGAGAGACCTCAGCGTGGAAGGGATTTGAAAGTAAGTTAAAGAAGAGGAAGGCCTAAATTCATTTCCTCTGGATTCAGATTTTTCCCTTTTGAGTGAGGAGAGAAAATTGGAAGAAGCCATTGTTGTCAGAAATTTGACTAAGAAATTTGGGGAGCTGGTAGCCGTAGATGACCTTTCTTTCTCAGTTAAGCAAGGTGAATTGTTCGGCTTTTTGGGACCAAATGGAGCCGGCAAAACCACCACAATCAATATTTTGGCTACTCTTCTTCGTCCCTCGGGAGGGGAGGCTTGGGTGGCCGGCTATGAAGTCACTCGGCATCCCCATGAAGTGCGGCGCCATATTGGAATTGTTTTTCAGGAAATTGCTCTCGACAGCAAGTTAACTGGTCAGGAAAATCTTGAGTTTCATGCCATGATGTATGGCTTAAGTAAGCAGGCCCGACAAGCCCGAATTCAGGAAGTTCTCCAGTTAGTAAACTTAATCGAAAAAAGAAATGTGTTAGTTGAGAATTATTCAGGCGGAATGAAGAGACGATTGGAAATTGCTCGAGGCTTAATTCATCAGCCCCGGGTGTTATTTCTTGATGAGCCTACTCTGGGACTGGATGCCCAGACGAGGCGCCATATTTGGGAATATATCCAAAGGCTAAATATTGAAGAAGGGGTGACAATTATTTTAACCACTCATTATATGGAAGAAGCGGATAATCTTTGTCACCGGGTAGCGATTATGGACCAAGGAAAATTTGTGGCTTTGGATACACCCTCGCGTTTAAAAGATATTCTGGGAGGAGATGTAGTCACCTTGGAATTGGAGCCCTTTTTTTCTCCAGAAGTAAGCCTCCGGTTTGAAAGTTTGTCTTGGATCAAAACGGTCAAGAAACATGAAAATAGTTTGATTTTAACTATGGAGAAAGCTGAGAGAAGAATCCCGGAATTAATTCATTTAGCTGAGGTCAATGGTAGCCGGGTAGTCTCGGTCCATCTTCATAAGCCTAGTCTGGAGGATGTTTTCCTTCATTTCACTGGGCGCCGCATTCGTGAGGAAGAAGCAAGTTGGCAGGAACGTAATCGTGCTCGACTCCGCCATCATTTTCGGAGGCGATAATGAATTTTATTGCTATTTATGTTCTTTGGTTAAGAGAGATGAAAAGGTTCTGGCGGGCTAAGTCCAGAATTGTGGGGGCGCTGGCTATGCCTCTTTTTTTTCTAGCTTTTTTGGGGTTGGGCTTTAATCGCATGGGGATTCCCGGCCTTTCTCAAGGGGTAAATTACATCACCTTTCTTGTACCTGGAATTCTGGGAATGAGTTTATTATTTTCTTCAACTTTTGGCGGACTTTCTGTTCTTTGGGATAAAGAATTTGGATTTTTGAAAGAAATAATGGTAGCTCCTGTAAGTCGAATCGCTATTGTCCTGGGGCGGATTACTGGTGGAGTGACCACTGCTTTAATTCAGGCGGTGATGATTTTAGGTGTAGCCTTGCTCATGGGATTTCGGCCATCTTCGTGGTTGACTTTAGGTTTAGCTTTTTTCTTTATGATTCTGATTTCGGCCACTTTTCTGGGCTTAGGTTTAATATTTGCTTCCCGAATGAAGGACATGCAAGGATTCAGTATTGTGATGAATTTTGTTATATTCCCTATTTTTTTTCTAAGTGGGGCTCTTTATCCTGTGGAGAATTTTCCAGTTTGGTTACGTTTGTTGGCTTATCTTGATCCTTTAACTTATGGTATCGATGGCTTACGAGCCCTTCTTATTAATAACTCTTCTTTTTCTTGGCCTGTAAATTTGGGAGTTATTCTTGTCTCAGCGACTGTTATGGTTATTTTGGGAGCTTATCTTTTTGAGAAAAGTGAGGCAGCTTAATGTTTACTCAAGATGAATTGGTCACTGCCTATGCCCAGACACTCAAGGAGAAAACTAAGAGGCTGAGTCAAATTTTAAAAAAATTTAATTTTACTTCCCCCGAGATCAAAATAGAACCTTCTTCTTTATCAGGGTTTAGATTAAGAGGAAAATTTAAAATTTATTCTCCTCAAAAAATTAGGGGTACGGACCCCCGAGTAGGGGAAGTTCCTTATGAGAGGACTTTGTGGCTTTTCCCCAATTACCTCCAGAAAGCCATCAGAAAGACTATGACTTTGATTAGTTCCCACTGGTCTAAGTGGCCGGTAGATGGAGTGGAAATAAAAGGAGCTCTCAACCAGAGAGAGGTCTTTTTGCTCCTTTCAGTCAAGAGGTCTTATCGGCATAAAACTTATGCCCCCTTAGCCCATTTATTATTGAAAGAAGTCCCTTATGTAGTAGGCATAGCTATCCCTTCGCAAAAGAAAGTCTACGGCACGGAGATGATTACTCACTTGCTTTTCAACCAGCCAATTGTTTCCCACCATCAGGCATTTTTTCAGGCTAACCCTTCTTTAATTGTTTCTTTGGTAACTCGGGTTAGAGAAGAGATTAAGCTCTTGGATTTTAACCAAGCTTATGATTTTTATTGTGGTGTAGGTTTATTTTCTCTTTTGGGTGTCCCGCGGGGAAAAAAAATATGGGGAATTGATCTTAATTCCTGGGCCATAGAAAGTGCCCGGCTCAATGCTCTTAATTTGTCCAGGAGAGAGGCCGCCTTTTTTTGTCAGGAGGTCGAAGAGTTTTTGGCCTCCTCTGTAATCTTAGAAGGGTCATTCTTTCTGGTCAATCCGCCCCGGGCGGGCTGTAGCGGGCGGGTTATTCAAAGACTTTTAGCTTGTCAACCGGTTTCTCTGGGCTTTATTTGTTGCTCTTTGCCCGCTTTAGAAAAAAGCATTCTTCCTTTTCTCCAGCAGGGCTACTGGATCATCTCTTTGAGTGCCTTTGATCAATTTCCTTTTACCCCGTTTCTAGAAACAATTACTTTTCTCTCCAGAGGTAAATAAAGGGAGGGATAAGATTGTCTTCAAGAGAGATATTCCTGGGAGAGCAGGATGAATTGAAACTGGAAAGTAGTTTCGCCAGAAAAAATTGTTCATTTGAGAAACAAAAAGAAAAATTAGATAAGCCATCATCAGCAAGAAAGGATCTTTTATGAGGAAGAATCTAAGTAATCGACTTCCGGGTAAACTCATTATTCGTCCTTATCGTCCAGAGGATGAAGCCCAAGTTCTTAATCTCGTGAGGGAATTAGAAAGTGAATTAGCTGAAAAGTTCCCTCAAGTGAAAATTGAATCAGGGGTTGAAACTTATCGGACTCGTTATTTGAAAAAGGGCAATAAGTATGTCATGTATGTGGCGGAAGTAAACAAGAAAATTGTGGGATTCTTATTAGGCTATCCTTCCTTAGGCATTCCTGAAGTGGATAGTCTTTATGACGTCTTGCCTTTAAATGGCGAGAAAGCCACTGATGAATTTTATCTTCAAATGACCTTCGTCTCCCGGGCCTATCGCAATCGAGGAATTTCAAAAGCTCTTCATCGGGCCGTGATTAAGTATGCCCTTGAACATGGCTATCGAGAGGTGTATGCTTGTATCGCTAAGTGGAATATTCCTGAGTTGAAAGTTATTCGTTCACTTAAGTTTGAATCGCAGGATTTAGGAACTCGCTATCGATTGAGTTTAAAATTTGATGAGCAGTCATCGTCTCCAAGAAAGAGGGGAGGTGGAGGATGAGAATAAGAGGTTTTTTGGTGATTTTGCTTCTGGGGGGAATTATTGTTTTTCTCCTCTGGAGTTTGAAATCGAGAGAATCTACCCAGATACAGGAAGAAATCCAAGCTTTTTCTGAAGCCAAGATCAAGCTCACTCGGGCTAATTTATCAGCCTTAGAGCGAGCTGTTCTAAATTATGTTCTCCAACAAGGAAAATTACCTTCTTCTTTGCAGGAGATAAGTCGTTTTGCCCCTTTAGGGATTACTTTGGAGGATGCTTGGGGGAGAAGAATTAAATATGAAAAACTCTCTGCAGATAATTTTCGTTTGATTTCAGCGGGTCCAGATGGGATTTTCGGGACTAATGATGATTTAGTGCAAGAGAATTGACCAGGGATTAAGTCCAGCTTGTCAGGATGGAATGAGTTTAGTATTTCTTGAATTTTTGCCACCAGGATTTTAACCGCCTCAACCAATTCGAGCGCAGATGAACTGGTTCAATGATTAACGGAGTTAGAGAGCGTCGCGAGTAACTTCGGAGGTTTATTAATCGTTTCTCGGGGAAAAGTCGAGCCTGGTAAATTTTTCTTTTCTGAGGGTCAGAAAGGGTCCGCCAGGCTTCATCAATCCTGGCTATGAACTGCTCTGCTTCAGAGAAACTGAGAGACGAAGAAGCCTCTGGCTGTTTTAATTTGACCAACAGCGAATTTTTCAGGTTAAGGTAAGTTTTTTTTAATTTCCTCTGGTGAGGCTTCCAGAGTTATTTTTAGTAATTCATAATAATTAAGTTTTTTCCAGTCGGAGGGTAGCGGAGAGGTTGAGTTCTCAAGAGGCATGGTTAGGAGAAAGTTGAAGAAGTTTTTGGGCGATTTCTTTAATCGCTCGGGCCACCGCACTTTCAGGATAAACTTCGAGAAAAGGTTTTTTTTCTTTAAGGCTTAAGTGGACTTTTTCATCAAAGGGAATAGTTCCTAGAAAATCGAGGTCAACCACTAAATATTTTTGAACTACCTTTATCATGGATTCGCCCAGCAGGGCGTCTTTTTCATCCCGGGCTTTGTTGATAATTAAGCTCGGTCGGAAGTGTTTTAAAGCAGTAAAAAAAACTTGAGCATAAGTGCGGTCTCGAGAAATGATTTCATTCAAGAAACTGTAAACCGATTTGGAAGTATCGTGAATTTGCTCCGCAATATTTTTAATAAAATCTTGGATCTGATAATAGTCGATGTAAAGTTTGAAAATCCGGACAATACAAGATTTTAAAAAATAATAAGCATTTTCGATAGAAGTAGGTTCGGGATTAATGACTATTACTCCGGGATTAGAAAGGATAAAGAAATCTACGGTATTATAGGCAGCTCCCGTGCCGATATCGACAATGACTCGTTTATCAGCAAAACCTTTTATATGGCGAATCAACTTTAATTTTTTGTAATAGTTCAAATTAGCAGCAAAGAGTAAACTTTCTGTGCCTTTAACCAGTTTTAGATGAGGAAAGGGAGTCCCGACAGCTGTTTCCTCAAGAGCTTTGACTTTATTGGTGATAAAGTGGCCTAAATCGAGCGGTGATTCTTTCAAGCCCAGAAAAGTATGAAGATTGGGACCTCCCAAGTCAGCATCAATTAAGACCACTTCCTGATTTAGGTTGGCCAGTTCAATTCCCAAGCAGGCTGAGATAAAACTTTTCCCCGTTCCTCCTTTTCCACCCCCGATTGACCAGATGCTTTTTGCTGGAGAGGAGTGATGGGTCAGGAGAGGAATTTTCTCTTCTAAAAGCGGGTTTGGTTTCTTTTCCTGGCTCACTAGCTTAGCACCTCAGTCAGAAGTGAGCTTATTTTATTTGTTTTCATTTGAATTGTCGAGCTTGTCTGTCCCGGAGCTGTAAATGACTCCTTTCTCCGGCTAATCTCTTTTATTACATTTTCATATTAAAAGAGAATTTTCAAGACTCTTTATCATCTGTTGACCGAGATTTTGGTCATTTTTGTTTGATTCTGACTACTTAGGCGCTTCCTTTTTTTAGCATGATCTTGGAAATGTTCGCGGGCGAGTGAGTTTATTTGAAATTTAAGGCGTTTTTTGCTAATATTTCAAGAACTTTATTTCCAGAGGAGGCTACCGTTGGTCGCACATGAAGAAGAAATAGACAGCAAGTTCAGATATGTAATCATCGCCTCAAAAAGAGCTAAACAACTTCTTAAAGGAGCCAAACCTAAAGTAAAAACCAGAACCCGTAATCTCATCCGTATCGCCCAAGAAGAAGTAAAGAGAGGGTTAATTCAGTATGAAATTAGAGCTCCTCAAGAAGAAGAACAAGACGAGAAGAAAGAATTATTTTTAGCTGACGAACTTTTCGGTTCCCAAGAGGGAGAAGTAGGAGAGGAAGAAAATAAAGATAAAAATTCACTTTAGACCTTCTCCTTTTATTATCTTCACGCTCCCATAGTGGTTATTTCTGGGAGTTATTTTTAGCTTCTTTGATTAATTGGATGTAGTCTTTTTTAATAAAATCCCGTCGTGAGTAACCCAGCAGCTTAGCTATTTTGACAATATCACTTTGTTTTCCTTCTAGCTCGATAAAATTACCGATAGGCGTTTCATCAACAAAAATTTTGAGACGTTGGTAGCGATAGACAGTTCGGTATTTGGCATAAGTAAAGGTCTGTTTAAGTCCTAATTTTTTTAAAATTTTGCGGAGTTGTTTTTCGTTTTTAACTTCAGTTTCATACTCTTCTCTGATTTTAAAGGAGCGGGAGGGTTGAGGGGGGCCTTTGTAGGTTAAAAAACATTTTTTGTTTATTTTTCTTACGCGCAGGGCGGATCTTTTTTGGAGCAGTTCTTGTGAGGGAAAATCATAAAGGGTATTGGTTTCGTAGTATTTTTCTTTTATTTTCTGAGCGCCGAGAGTTTCCAATTGTTGAAAGAGGGAGGTTAGTGATTTTATTTTTATTTTGACTTCTATTTCAGTCATGAGTTGTCCCCCAGAAGAAAGGCATTTTATAGGTCACGGCGAAGGTGAAGTTGCTAGAATTTAGTGATCTCTATTTAAAAGAAAATCGGTAAAGAGAGCCAGAGAATCTCGGTAAATAGAAGCGGGAAAATCCATAATTATTTGTTTAGAACGTTCACCAAATTCCCGGGCCTTAGCCAGGGCATATTTCAAAGCTCCGTTTTTGACCATGATATCAATGATTTCTGTTTTGAGGCTTTCTGATGAATTTTTGTTTTTGAAATATTCCGCGATTTTAGTCTTATAATGACTATTTCCATTCTGCAGAAGAAAAATTAAGGGGAGAGTAATACGACCTTCCCTCAAATCTGAGAGGGGAGGTTTACCTAATTTTTTTTCATCTCCAGTAAAGTCAAGGAGGTCGTCAATTATTTGAAAAGTCATGCCCAAATTAAGACCAAATTGAGCCAGTTTATTTTCGGTTTCTTGGTTGCTTTGAGCCAGAATGCTACTGATTTGACAGGCTGCACTGAAAAGAGAGGCTGTTTTCTTTTTTATTATTTCATAATATTCTTCTTCTTTGAGTTCCAAGTTGCCACTATGATAATATTCGGTAATTTCCCCTTCGATCATTTCGGAAGTTACTTCTGTTAGAACTTCCAGAATCTTAGGAGAGGAATTTTTTAAAGCCTGATCAATGGTTTTAATATAGAGATAATCTCCCAAAAGCACAGTTATATTAGGTCCCCATTTGGCATGGACGGTAAGTTGGCCTCGTCGCAAGTTGGAATTGTCAATGATATCATCGTGAATTAGGCTAGCGGTATGAATAGCTTCGATCAGAGCTGAAAAAAGGATGTCCTGATTACCTTTATAACCCAGAAGTTTGGCGCAAAGGAGAAGTAAAGCTGGTCTGATTCTTTTGCCTGATTTTCGGAAGAGATAATTACCAATCTCGACAATAAGGGGATTTGAGGAATTAGTCATTTCTTTCAGAATAATCTCGACTTGTTCTAATTCATTAGTTACCTGCTCATAGATGGCTTTGAGACCTTGTTTATTTTTGAGTTTGGCTTGGAGGTAAGAAGAGGCGGCGGCCTTCATTTTATTTCCTTTATTGCTTGTCCTTCATATTCTTCTGAAGCGCGTTTATCTTAGCATGACCTGGGGGTAATTTCAAATTATAAAATTTATCGATTTTAATAATTCACATAAGGTTATCTTTAACTCGAAAACACCGCTGAAAATTTTTCCGAAGATGAAGAGCTAGTTCATCGACTTTAACTTCTCTCAATGCAGCTAAAAATTGAACAGTCTCCGTCAGAAAAGCTGGTTCATTCCGTTTGGTTTTTTTTCGGAGAGGATGAGGAGTTAAATAAGGAGCATCAGTTTCCACCAGCAAGTAATCTTTAGGTATTTTCACTGCCGTGGCTCGCAGCTCCGGGGCCCGGGGAAAAGTGATTATCCCTGAGAAAGAAATGAAAAAGCCCAGTTTCATCATTTCCTCAGCCAAGAAATAATTTTCAGTGAAACAATGCAGCACTCCTCCTTGGGAAAAATTACTTTGTTTAACTAAAAAGAGCACATCTTCGGCTGCCTGACGACTATGAATTATTACTGGGAGTTTAAGGGCTTGAGCCAATAAAAGTTGCTGGAGGAAAGCTCTTTTTTGGGCTTCTGGAGGAGAAAAATGATAATAATAATCAAGACCTATCTCGCCTATGGCCATAATTTTTCCTTGGACAGCTAGACTTTCTATCTCAGCGAGGCAATTCTCTTGGAATTCCTGGGCGCGATGGGGATGAACACCGGCCGCCAAAAAAATTTGGGGTGAACTCGGGAGAAAATTAAAGGCTTTTTGTTTTTCTGCGGCGTCTAGGAGATCGAGAGGGGCAAGGATAGTTTTTATTCCCGCTCCATCCGCTCTAGAGAGAACATCATGGCGGTCCTGGTCGAAATCTTTCCCAAAAATGTGAGCGTGAGAGTCAACCAAAGAGATTTCCATTTTTTAAAAGAAAAGGCACCTCCTTGGAGGTGCCTTTTGGCCGCGATTGATGGTGATAATTAAATTCAGGGAAAAAGTTTTTTCTTTAATTGACGCAGATGAATAGGACCAAAGCTGAGAACTTTTTCCAGAAATTCTTTCCGTGAATAATCAGCTCCTTTGAGCTGCCGATATTGTTTTTCCAGTTCCAAGAGTTCTTGAAAGCCTACATAAGCATAAACTCCCTCTCCGGGGAGGAGGGCAATTCTGTCCCAATTTCTTTCAGCTTCAACTTTACTCTGGAATCCTCCTCGCATCATATAAGAAATGGCTTGCTCTTTGGTCATACCTCCTTCGTGGATGTTAAATTCGAGC
>QMPV01000024.1 GCA_003648765.1 Candidatus Aminicenantota bacterium | reverse complement strand
TTATTAGTTGAACTTTAATTTTGTCTGACCAGGGAGCAGGAGAGAGAAGGCGGGTCTGCACCTGCTATTTTTGACCTAAATTTGGTGATAGCTGGCAGGGGAAATTTTGGCTGTGTTTCAAATTTGATATTCTTACTTTATCCTTCTCTTTCGTGTTGATTCTTTTATAGTTAAGATGAAGCTCCATTGGGAAAAAGTGTTTTTTAATTTCCTTGTTAAGGAAAGGACAAGGAGTTTTTTCTTGCCCGGTGAAAGGTGGGGCCCTCAATTTTATTGGAAAAATTTTCTTTTCTTTTCTTTTCTTTTCTTTTCTTTTCTTTCCTTTCCTTTCCTTTCCTTTCCTTTCCTATAGGGAAGGGCTAAGGTCTCTTTGGCTGGGTCATCTTGAGGTTAGTCTGGGCAAGGCTTGGGGAGAATTTTGGCCTTTGACTTTTACTTTAAGGCCTCTCCTCCTTGGAAACTACATTTTTTCGGGTAATGGGAGGCCCATTAGCTGTAAGGCAATCGACAGCGTATTTTGCAAATAATAGACAGTGATGATTCGGAGAAATTGAATCTTGGCCTCAGGTTCGGCCAAAATAGGGTATTTATGATAATAGGCATTAAATTTTTGACAAAGGTTAAAGGTAAATTTGGCCAGATTGGCTAATTCTAGAGTGACAATACTGTGCAGGACTTCTTCATCTAGCAAGGAGGCTAGATAAATAAGGTCCCACATCTCGTCAGCTTCCTGAGGATTAAGAGGGCTCAAGTCGATTTGGTTAAGCTTCTCTGGAGTGATTAAATCTTCTACTACGATTTTTTTTCTTTCTTTGAGTTTCCGGAAGATACTTTGAATCCGGACATAGGTATATTGGAGATAAGGCCCAGTTTCGCCTTCGAAGTTTAGGGCTTCATCAAAGTCAAACACGATAAGAGAATTGCGAGTATATTTAAGCATGAAATAGCGAAGAGCCCCACAGGCAATCTGATGGGCAATTTCTTCTTTCACCGGCCGGGGTAAGTCAGGATTGCGCTGGTCCACTTCATGATAGGCTTTGGCTTCCAAACGGTCGAGGAAATCATTGGCTTTGATACCCAAGCCTTTTCGACCTGATACCTCATAAAAACTTCTGTCTTCTTCGCCGGGAGGAGGTTCCAACCCGAGTTCTCGGAGGCTTTGAGGGGAAAGGGCGACCATCTCGTAGGAGAAATGAATGGATTTATCAGCTTCCTGGGGGTATCCCAAGCGTCGGAGTCCTTGAACAACCACATCTTGGAGATAGGATTGTCGAGTGTCAATGACATTATAGACTTTAGAGCCTCCACCAAAATGAACTTGATGAGGTGTCGGTTGATGGGTGGTGATCCAAATAGTGTGACCATTTTCTTGGAGAAAAGGTTCATAGTAAAAGTCTAAACCAAGAAGCCCTAGTTTCCACAATTGGTAAGCTATATCCTTACCCACATAGGTGACGGTTCCGTCGGAGCGGACAATCACCTTTTCTTTCTCTGTTCGATGAGTCAGAGGCATAATCCAGCAGCCTTTATTGGGGCCTTCTTGAGCCAAAGTTATAGCTTTTTTTTCTTGGAGGAGTTGGAAAGCTCTTTCCCAGAATTTGAGATGGAGGATGCTGCTTTCGCAGGGCAAAACATCATATGAAATATCGAGACGTTTCATTGTTTCCAAGTGAGCCCGAGCAATTTCCCGAGAGATATAAGCCGCTACCCGCGCTTCCTCGCCTTCACCTTTTTCAATTTTTTTTAGATAGACATTTCTTTTGTTTTGAGCTTGAGGGTGCTCCTGGAGATAAGCTGAGACCCGGGTATAAAGGTCCCAGCAATAGTCATCCAGTTTTCCAGATAGAGCTTGGATGTCGGCCAAAGTTTTTCTTTCAAGTTCCAGAAAACCGAAAACGACATCAACCACTTGGACGCCAGTATCGTCGATATAATTTTGAACTTCTACTTGTTCCCCTTTGTATTTCAGGCATCGAGCTAAAGTATCTCCTAAAACAGCATTACGTAGATGTCCAATATGAGCAGCTTTATTTGGATTAATGTTAGTATGTTCAATAATGATTTTTTTCTCTTCAGCCAACTCCTGTTTCTCCGTCTTGCCGAGAACCATTTCTTTAATAAATTTTTTCCGGTCCAAAAAAAGATTAAGATAACCCCCGCCAGCAATTTCTACCCGGGCCAGACCTTCAATTTGAGCTAATTGAGGTTGGGCTTGTTCAGCGATGTGGCGAGGGGGCTTTTTTATTTTCCGCGCCAATCGGAAAGGAAAAGGAAGAGCCACGTCGCCCATTTTAGAGGAGGGAGGCTGAGTCAGTTCCAGCTCTGCTTCTTCCAGAGGAAAAAGAGGAACAAGTTGCTCTCTTATTTTCTCTTTGAGGGATTTTCTCCACAATCTCATAGTTGGCTAATAATTATATCAAAATAGGGCCGGGGGACAAGTTAAAATAATATCTGGCTACAAATTTTCTTTTGCCTTGAGATTTAATTGAGTTTTCTGGGGAAACTTGCTTCTTTTAGGAAAAAGAATTTAATACAGCGATAATTTTGTTCAAAAAGATAAAGGTTAGACGGCCTGATTTGCCACTTGGTTTTTTGGTTCAGAAATTATCCTTGAATACTCGGCCTTTCTGTGGTATCAAAATAGTTTCAAAAGGAGATTTTAAAATGAAACAGACTCGCCTTTATCCTCTTCATAAGAAACTCAAAGCTAGAATGATTGAATTTGCCGGCTGGGAGATGCCGGTGGAATACACCGGCATAGTTGAGGAACACCTGGCTGTCAGGACTAAAGCCGGTCTTTTTGATGTTAGTCATATGGGGGAAATTTTAATTACTGGTCCAGAGGCTCTGAATTTTGTTCAGTTCCTTACTCCCAATAATGCCGCCAAACTTTTCCCGGGAAAAGCTCAGTATTCTGCTCTGACCACGGAAAAGGGAACCTTTGTTGATGATTTATTGGTTTATTGTCTTGACGAAGGGAAGTATTTACTGGTGGTTAACGCGGCTAACACTGATAAAGATTATCAATGGGTGTTGAGTCATCAAGGAAATTTTCAAGTGACAGTGGAGAATCAAAGCGATCTAGTGACCCAACTCGCTCTCCAGGGGCCTTTGGCTGAGGAGATTTTGCAGCCGATTGTCGAGAAGATTGATCTATCTCAATTGAAACCTTTCACTTTTAGCTGGGGGACAATTAAAGGAGAAGAGGTTCTGGTTTCTCGGACTGGCTACACAGGGGAAGATGGTTTTGAGATCTACACTTATTCTGAGAAACCGGCTCTTATTTGGGAAGTCATTCTGGAACAAGGGGAAAGTAAGGGTTTATTACCAGTAGGCCTAGGAGCTCGGGATACTCTTCGTCTAGAGGCCTGTTTAATGCTTTATGGAAATGATATCGACGAAACCACCACTGTTCTGGAAGCCGGCTTGGGTTGGATTGTTAAATTTAAAAAAGGCGATTTTCTGGGAAAAGAAGTCCTTCTTCGACAGAAGGAAGAAGGAGTGCGACGGAAACTAGTCGGCTTTGAGTTGTTAGAAAGAGGTATTCCCCGGCCTCATTATCCCGTTTATATTGATGGTCAAGAAGTCAGCCAAGTAACTTCGGGTACTTTTTCTCCTTATCTCAAAAAAAGCATTGGTTTGACTTATTTGCCAGTAGAATATACCCAGGTAGGGACGGTTTTTGAAGTAGGGATAAGGGGTAAAAGAGTTAAGGCCCAAGTGGTTCCCACTCCATTTTATAAAAGGGCCAGGGAGTGACCGTGACCAATGGCAATAAGGAGGAAATAATGTATCCTAATGATTATTATTATAGTCAAGATCATGAATGGATTAAGGTCGAAGACGGCCAAATTGGTGTGGTTGGGATTACTGACTTTGCCCAGAAACAATTGGGAGATGTAGTTTATGTAGAGTTGCCTGAAGTGGGCACGCAACTTGAATTTCATCAAACACTGGGCGTAGTTGAGTCAGTTAAAGCCGTTTCGGATATTTATTCCCCGGTCTCAGGGGAAGTAGTGGAAGTTAACCAAGCCTTAAATGATAATCCGGAATTAATCAATGAAGACCCTCATGGCCAGGGCTGGATTGTTAAGATTAAGATTAAAGATGAGTCGGAATTGCAGAAATTGATGTCAGCCACTGAGTATGAAAAATATATCGAGGGTATCGAAGAGTAATCATCATTTATCTTAAAAACAAATTGAAGGATTGAATAATGAAATATATCTCTCTTTCCACTCAGGACATAAAAGAAATGATGAAGGTCATTGGGATTGACCATCTCGATGACTTGTTTACTACTATTCCAGAAAAGATAAGGTATCCTGGAGCCTTAAAAATTCCCGGTCCTTTTTCGGAACCAGAATTAGTTCAGCTTTTTCAAGAAATGGCTGAACACCAGAACAGTTATGCTTCCTTAACCAGTTTTTTAGGGGGCGGAGCTTATCCCCATTTTATTCCGGCGGTGGTTGATTATGTCAGCAGTCGAGGGGAATTTGTTAGTCCTTACACTCCTTATCAACCTGAAGTAAGTCAGGGAACATTACAAGCTATTTTTGAGTTCCAAACGCTTATCTGTCAACTGACTGGCCTGGACATGGCCAATGCTTCTCTTTATGATGGAGCTTCAGGGGCAGCCGAGGCAGTTTTAATGGCCAGTCGAATTACCCGCCGACCGAAAGTAGTTCTAGCGGCCAGTCTTCATCCTCAATATCGACAGACAATCAGAACTTATTGCCGCAATATCGGTTTAATCCTAGAGGAAGTGGCTTTCACTGAAGAGGGGCGCGTGGATCTGGAGTCTCTCGACAAGCTGGTTGATAATCAGACAGCCGCGGTGGTTGTCCAATCTCCCAATTATTTTGGGGTGGTGGAAGAGTGGGCCCCTGTTTTTCAAATTAGCCGCCAGAAGGGAGCTCTAGGTATTGCGGTCATAGCTGAAGCATTGTCTTTGGCTCTCCTTCAGCCCCCTGGAGAGGCAGGAGCTGACATTGCTACTGGAGAGGGCCAATCTTTCGGGCTGCCTCTGGCTTACGGGGGGCCTTATCTAGGATTTATGGCTTGTCGCCAAGAATTTATCCGCCAATTTCCGGGGCGAATTGCTGGTGAAACCATTGATGTTGAAGGTCGGCGAGGTTATGTTTTAACTCTTTCGACCCGAGAGCAGCATATCCGTCGGGAAAAAGCTACCTCCAATATTTGCACTAATCAAGCCTGGTGTGCTTTGCGGGCCACTATTTATCTCGAGTTGTTGGGTCGAAGGGGCTTGCGTGAACTGGCTCTCCACAACTTTTATAAAGCTAATTACTTACGGGAAGAATTGAGCAAAATACCCGGACTGAGCTTAAAGTTTAAAGGGCCGGTGTTTAACGAGTTTGTCCTCCAGCTCCCAGTGGCTCCTTCTCAGCTAGAGCCTTATTTTCGAGAGAAAAAAATTATTCCTGGAGTGAAGCTGGAAGAAGATTATCCCCAACTCAAGAATTGTCTCTTAATTTGTGCTACTGAAGTTCACTCCAAAGACCAGCTGGATAAACTGGTTGAAGTTATGGCCGCAGCCCTGGACCATCGGCCAAAGAAAGGAGGGCAGTCATGATCAGAGAGCCTTTGATCTTTGAACTTAGTGACCAAGAAAAGAGTGCTTTCCTTTGGCCACCTCTGGACGTACCTGCCCCCAAGGAAAAGTTGGCTGGATTACCCTTGCGCCAGGAGATTAGTGACTTTCCCCAGGTCTCCGAGCCAGAAGTAGTTCGTCATTTCCATCGTCTATCCCGAACAAATTATTCAGTGGATGAAGGATTTTATCCCCTAGGTTCCTGTACAATGAAATTCAATCCCAAAGTTAATGAAAAGGTGGCTGCTTTAAGTGGCTTTACTGGAGGTCATCCTTTGCTGCCTGAGGATTTAGTCCAAGGTAATTTAAGAGTCTTAAAGTGGCTGGAGGAGTTGTTAAAAGAGATCACTGGCATGGCGGCCTTTACGCTCCAGCCGGCGGCGGGAGCCCACGGAGAATTAACCGGAATGATGCTTATCCGTTCTTATCATGAACGTCAAGGACATCCTCGAAAATATGTCCTTATCCCCGACTCAGCTCATGGCACCAATCCTTCTAGTGCCCATCTTTGTGGTTATCAAGTGATAGAAATCAAATCCAATGAGCAAGGCACGGTTGATTTGGCAGCTCTGCGAGAGGCCATGACCGAAGAAGTGGCCGCCCTGATGATTACCAATCCCAACACGCTGGGCATTTTTGAATCCAATATTAGTGAAATTGCTGATATTGTTCATCAACGGGGAGGCTTTCTCTATATGGATGGAGCCAATATGAATGCTCTGATGGGGCGTTTCCGACCGGGGGATAGTGGAGTTGATGTGATTCATTTGAATTTACATAAGACATTTTCCACTCCTCATGGAGGAGGCGGTCCGGGCTCCGGACCAGTTGGCGTTTCGGAGAAGTTGGAGCCTTTTCTGCCGGTGCCGGTTGTGGTTCAAGAGGGTGATAGATTTCGTCTAGATTACAACCGACCTTATTCTATAGGTCGAGTGAGAAGTTTTTATGGAAATTTTTTGGTGGTGGTCAAAGCTTTGGCTTATATTCTGGCCCTGGGCAGTCAAGGATTAAAAGAAGTTTCGGGAATAGCGGTTCTTAATGCTAATTATATTCGTCGCAGCTTGGAAGATGTTTATTACCTTCAATACACGACACCCACTCTTCATGAATGTGTCTTTTCCGATAAATTCCAGAGGAAGTATGGTGTCAATAATTTGGATATCGCCAAAAGACTGATTGACTATGGTCTTCATCCGCCGACTGTCTCGTTCCCTTTGACTGTTCACGGAGCTTTGATGATTGAGCCTACTGAGACAGAAAGTAAGAGAGATCTGGATATGTTTATTCAGGCGATGAGAAAAATTGCCCAGGAAGCGGCTCAACAGCCAGAGTTGTTGAAGGAGGCTCCTCACACTACCTATGTCCGGAGGCTGGACGAAACCAGAGCCGCGCGGCAGCCAGTTTTACGCTGGCGACCGGAGGGCTCCGATCGGGAGTAAAGGAGGAGGAAGAAGAGCTTTTATGTCGATTCAATCCCTTATTTTAAATCTCCATCATTTTTGGGCTGAACAGGGATGTTACCTGGCTCCTTCTTATGATGTAGAAGTGGGCGCGGGCACTATGACCCCAGATACATTTTTCCGGGTCCTGGATAAACGACCTTGGAAGGTGGCCTATGTCCAGCCTTCTCGGCGCCCTACTGATGGGCGTTTTGGCGAAAATCCCCATCGGGTGCAGAAGCATTTTCAATATCAGGTGATTATGAAGCCTTCCCCAGATAACATTCAACAACTTTATTTGCAGAGTCTCGAAAGGCTGGGGATAAATCTTAAAGAGCATGATATTCGTTTTGATGAAGATAACTGGGAATCTCCTACCATCGGGGCTTGGGGAGTCGGCTGGCAGGTTTTATTGGATGGTCTGGAAATAACCCAATTTACCTATTTTCAACAGGCTGGGGGTCTTGACCTTTTTCCTGTTCCCGTGGAGATTACTTATGGAATAGAAAGGCTGGAGATGTTTTTAGAAGGCAAAGATAATATCTATGATTTACTTTGGTCTGAGGATGTGACCTATCGGGAACTTCGATGGATAGAAGAACGTCAATTTTCTGAATTCAATTTTAATCAAGCCAATCTTGATTTTATTCGGGAGGCTTTTAGTCAATACCTCCAGGAAGCAGGCGAGTTGGTCCAGAAAGGATTGCTCTTACCGGCTTATGATGAGTGTTTGAAGTGTTCTCATTTATTTAATTTACTGGATGCCCGGGGAGCGATAAGTGTCACTGAGAGGGTAAAACTTATCTCTCAGATTAGGTCCCGCGTGTTGGAAATTGCCCGTCAATATGTTTCCCAGGGAGAAGAATAAGTGAAGGAATTCCTGCTGGAGATTTATACCGAAGAAATGCCGGCTGCCCACATCAAAGCTGGATTGGCCCAACTTGAAGAAGGCTTGAAAAGGGAGTTAACAGCTCGGGAAGTGGAATGGGCAGAGTTGAGAACTTATGGCACTAATCGCCGCTTGGTAGTTTTCGCCCAATTAGCTCCAGCTCAACGAGAGAGAGAAGAATTGATCATCGGCCCCCCCCGAAAAGTAGCTTTTGATGAGCAGGGAAAGCCAACGCCGACCCTGCTCGGATTCGCTAGGGCCAAAAATATTCCCCTTAAAGAGTTGGAGGTGGTCCAAACTCCCAAGGGGGAGTATGTGGGAACAAGCAAAAAGATAAAAGGTAGCCCCACTCATCAGATATTGGAGGAGATTCTGCCTATACTCATCACTTCTTTGTCCTTTCCCAAAATGATGCGTTGGGGAAATAACCGTTTGCGTTTCTCCCGTCCCATTCACCATATCCTCTGTTTATATGGAGGGCGGTTGATTAAGTTTCAAGTGAGTGGTGTGGCCTCGGCTAAATTTACCTGTGGTCATAAAATCCAAGCTCCTCAAAAATTTTCTCCTAAGGATTGGGATGAATATCGACGACAGCTCCGACAGCAGGCAGTTGTGGTTGATCCAGGGGAAAGAAGAAAGATGATTGAAAAACAGATGACCACTCGGCTTTCTTCTTTAGAAGCAGAAGTTTACCCCGACGAGGAGCTTTTAGAGAAGTGGGTTTATGATGTGGAATATCCCTATGTGTTTCTGGGAAAATTTCCGGAGAAGTACCTCAAACTGCCTCTTGATGTTTTAAGTACGGCCATGAAAGAGGGGCAAAGTCTGTTTGCTGTGGTCAAGAAAAGAAAACAGCTGCCTTATTTTCTTGGCTTAGCTGATACTCGGAGCGATCGCCGCGGCTTGATTAAGGCTGGTAATGAACGGGTTCTCCAAGCCCGACTGGAAGATGCACTCTTTTTCTGGAATCAAGATTTGAAAACTTCTTTAGAAGAGAGAAAGAGAGACTTGAGCAGAATCATTTTTCAAGAGACACTAGGAACTTATGAGGATAAAGCTAAGCGCTTAGCCAGTATTATTAGTTATTTGGCCAAAAAACTGGAATTGACTCAGGAAAAGAAAGATTTAGTTCTAGCGGCTGAATTAGCCAAAGTTGATTTGTTGACCGAGATGGTGCGGGAATTTCCTTCTTTACAGGGAAAAATCGGCGGCTTGTATGCCCGCCAAGAGGGTTATCCCTGGCCTGTTTGGAAGGCGATTTATGAGCATTATTTACCCCAGAGCTGGGAGGACCCTTTGCCTTCCACCTTGAACGGTTGTCTCCTGTCTTTAACCGATAAAATTGATTCAATAGTTGGAGTCATTGGCCTGGGGGTTGATATTTCTGGTTCTAAAGATCCTTTTGGTCTACGCCGGGAAGCTCAGGGAGTCTGTAAGATAATTTTGGACAGAAAACTTAATTTCTCCCTGCGGCGTCTGGTGAAAAAGGTGATCAAAACTTATGAAAATCGTTTAACCCTGGCCCCTGAAGTTTTGGAAGAGAAATGTTTGGATTTTTTCCGAAATCGGCTGGAGTACATTTTTTCCCGCCAGGGCTATCGGTACGATTTGATTAAGGCGGCTCTGGGACCTGGAGTAGATAATGTTTATTATTCCTGGCGACGGGTGGCTGCTTTGGATAACCTGAAAGAGACAACTCGATTTATACAGCTTACCCTGCTGGCTAAACGAGTAAAAAATATTTTGGGTGATATTCCAGAATATCGTTTGAATCCAGATATATTTTTGGCCAAAGAAGAGAAAGAACTATATTCTTCATTTTTAATCATTAAAGAAAATATTTCACCTCTTCTCAGAAAAGGAGATTTCCTGCGGGCCTATCGAATGGTGTTGAGTCTCCAATCCCCCATTAATAACTTTTTTGACCGGGTTTTGGTCATGGTTGAGGATAAGAGAATTAGACGTAATCGGTTGGCTTTACTTCAGCAATTAAAGGCACTTTTTGAGGACCTAGCTGATTTCTCCCAGATTGTGATTGAAGGAGAGAAGAGATAGAGCGAGAGAAAGAAAAAGGGGATTATTCTTTCTCTTTATATTTTTGTAATTCTTCCTCAGGGGCGAATTTTTGTTCCAGGGCTATTATTTTAACTAAATTACCGGGATAGTTTTGATTTCTTTTTTCCCCGTAAGGATGAAACTGAACCCCGATTTGATAGCGATAACTTTTACCGGGGTTAGGGGTAAACCAACGAACTTTACCTTTCATTAAAAGGGGTGCCCTTTCTCCAGGCACAGAAATAGCCAGGATTAATTCCTGATTAATTTTAAGTTTTTTTTGCCCAAGGAAACGGAGACCTCCCCGACTAATATCTAGGACAGGACAAAATTCTTCTTCATATGTTTTTGGGGTAAACAGGATTCTTTTCTTTTTATAGTTGACCGTGGCTCCTGGGATTTCAAAACGAATACAAGCTCGTCTTTCTAAACCCTTATATTCCATCTCCGGCCTCCTGACTGTTTATCGTCCCCCTCCATCCTTATTCATAAATTTTACAAGCTTTTAAAACTATATCATATTGATTATAAAAGTCAAAAATAAATTTTAAAACAAGAAAAATTGCGGGAATTATTTCTTTTCTTTTCTTTTCTTTTCTTTTCACTCCATGGGGAAAGTAGAAACCTGCTCCTTCGCTGCCCAGGACTTTTTGTCTCTTTCTAGAGTGGCATGAGAATTATCTAACCTAAATTAGAGAGGTCCCAACTTCTTTCTTCTTAATGTTTAATTGATTATAATGTAAAAAATGATACTTTCCGCCGGCATGGTCGTTGTCCATCGCCAGTCTCAGGAGTGGCTATTTCTTCTTCTTAGGGCATTTCGAAACTGGGATTTTCCCAAAGGCGAGGTAGGTCAAAATGAGGATCCTTGGGAGGCGGCTCTCCGGGAAACAGCTGAAGAAACGGGTTTGACTGAGTTAGCTTTTCCTTGGGGAAAAGAATTTAAAGAAACAGAACCTTACCGGGGCGGGCAGAAGATAGCTCGTTATTATTTGGCCTTATCCTCTCAACCCCAGGTGGAACTTAAAGTAAATCCGGAATTGGGCAAGCCTGAACACCACGAATATCGCTGGGTGACTTATGAAGAAGCCCGGCGATTATTGCCTCCCCGTCTCCAACCCATTCTGGAGTGGGCCAGGCAAAAAATAAAGTCTTCGCCTTCCCTTTAAATATTATTCTTTTTTCGCGGCTAGTTAAGAAGAAAAGAAGACTAAATTTATCTCAGAGTCCCTTCGTAATGAGCTGTTAACTGGCGTTTGCGGACTGCTTCAGGTGTGTAGAGTGGCAAGAGGACTGGAGCAATCCGGTCTGTCTCGATGCCTGCTTCTTTTAATTCTTGTTCATATTTAAGCACATGTTCTAAGGTAAGTTTGCCTAACTTGACTTTTTGGACATAATTAGCGGCATTGAAACCGGCTCGGCGACCAAAGACGTTATAATCCAAGACAGAATTGCCCATCAGACGATTTCGGCCGTGAACACCACCTGAAGCTTCGCCAGCTACATAGAGCCCAGGGATGGAAGTTTCGGCTTTATCATTAATCTCGATACCGCCGTTTTGATAATGGAGAGTAGGGAAGATAAGCATGGGTTCTTTAGTAATATCGATGCCATAGCGGTTGAACTGACGGAACATGGCGGGAAATTGTTTTTTAATGTAGCCTTCCCCCTGGAGCATTTCAATCAAAGGAGAATCCAACCAGATGCCCACCCGACCACTCTGGGTGGTGACTCCGTTTTTCCGTCCTATACATTCCCGAATAATAGCCGCCGCTTCCACGTCTCTTGGTTCTCGAGGAAAGACAAAGAGTTCGCCGTCCTTATTAACCGGTTGGCCTCCGGCTCCCCGGATCTTTTCAGTGATTAAAAAGCCGGCGATTTGTTCGGGGTAAACGGCTCCGGTAGGATGGTACTGAACTGAATCCATATAGAGCAGGTTAGCACCCGCTCGGTAAGCCATAATCAGACCATCTCCCGTAGCTCCGTAATGATTGGTGGTGTCAAAACCGCGGATGTGAAGACGACCGAATCCACCAGTAGCAATGATGGTGGCTTTGGCTCTAACGGTGAAATATTCTTCTGTTTCCATATTATAAAGAATACCGCCGGCACACTGCCCGTTTTCATCCAGAAGTAATTCCACAGTAGGCATAAATTCCAGAACTTCAATCATATCAGGATGATTGCGGACTTCATCCATCAGAGTTCGCATAATAATGGCGCCAGTGTAGTCACGGCAGGAATGCATTCTTTTTCGGGAAGTGCCGCCACCATGCAAAACCTGCATCGTGCCGTCGGGAAGTTTATCCCAGACCACTCCCAGTTCTTCTAACCATTTGACGATTTTGGGTCCATCTTCAGTTAAAGCCCGGACTAATTCAGGCTTATTGTCAAAATGCCCACCCCCCATGGCATCGAGATAGTGACGCGTGGGTGAGTCTTGGGGCATATCGGCCGCCTGCATTCCGCCTTGAGACATCATTGAATTGGCATCTCCCAACCGAAGTTTAGTGGAGATAATAGATTTAGCCCCGTTTCGCATAGCCTCAATAGCTGCAGCGCAACCACCACCGCCACCACCGATGATAAGAATATCGGTTTCGTAATCAGGCTGACTTAGATCGAATTTTTTAGGATCGATCCGACTGTGGGACTCTAAAAGATCAGCCACCTCAGCAGTCAGAAGCTCTCCCTTGTTAGGACCCACCCGAACTTTACGCCGGGCATCAGGTTTATAATCGGGGTGAAATTTCTGGAGGACATCCTCTCTTTCTTCCGCTGACATAGGGGGAAAGACAGGTTTCCCTGATTTAGCCAGTTCAAAACGTTTGGCCCGCGTCTGGGCAACTTTGTCCAACGAAGGTTTCATATATTCTGGGTACATTTTTTACTCCTTCTTAATATTTATTCCATATCTCGTTCGTAATAGAGTTTTTTCAATTCTTCGCGACTCATCTTCATGAGTTTTTCGTACTCAGCGTCATATTTATGCTCTTCAATTTCTTTAATTCTTTCTTCCAAATGTTGACTCTTTTTGTTGAGATATCGACCATACAATCGCCTCGCTAAGAGCCCGACGTTGAACTGGACTATTTCAGCCGGACAGCGGATGGCGCAGAGACCGCAGCACAAACAATCAAAAGAAAGATCCATGACCATTTCGATGTCGCCCCGTTTAGCAGCCTGAATATAATCCATCACTTCCAAGTCCTGAGGGCAGGCTTTAGTGCAAGTGGCACAAGCTACACAACGAAATATTTCGGGGTAGAGGAGTTGGAACGTTTCCACTGTTGGTTTGAGCTTTTCTAGGTCATAAATAGCTTTTTTGGGTGGAATGGCTGGTAATTGGGCCAACCACATACCATCTTGAACGAGAGTGGTGCAAGCTAAACCAGTATAAATTTTAAAGTCACCGGGTAGTCGATAGACTGTGGCACAGGCTCCACAGAATCCTTCCCGGCAACCCGCTCCTCTTTTAATTTGATAACCAGCGTACTCAATCGCCCCCATAATAGTTGAACCAGCGGGGACCTTGTAGGCTTTGCCCATGATATAAACAGTGACGAATTCTGTATCGGGCTCCGCTGTTTTCTTGGTAGGCTTTTTCTGAGTTTGGGGGGAGCTATCTCTTTGTCCTATGTCTTGCTTCATGTTTATCCTCCCTGTTTAGAGTTATAAGGGGAATCTGCCTGACTTGAGTATGATAAAGATAAAGACAAACACATCGCTTATTCCCCGGAGGGGGGCCCTCCATTTTCAGGTAATTTCAGTTGGCCGAGTTTACGAATGAAATCAGTAAACTCATTCATGACGTTGACAAATTTTTTTCCCTCAGCCGCCGAAATCCATTCCAGGCGAAGCCGGTCGGGATTGATCCCAAAATCTGCCAGAAGTTTTTTGAGAAGTTTGACGCGGCGGAGAGTTTTATAATTACCATCCTGATAATGGCAATCACCGGGGTGACAACCGCCGATAATTACGCCATCAGCTCCTTTTTTGAAAGCCCACAGCACATGCTGGGGGTCGACCCGCGAGGAACACATTACCCGAATAATGACACTGTTGGGTTGATATTCCATTCTGGAAGTACCGGCTAAATCAGCCCCGGCTGAGGTACACCAGTTACAAGCAAAACAGACTATTTTTGGTTCAAATTCAGCCATTTTATCTATTTTTCTCCTTCCAAGATGGTATCCACCATGGACAGAATTTGCTCATCGGTGAAATTTCGCTGCTGAGCAGCGCCGGAAGGACAGGCAGCGATGCAAGCGCCGCAGCCTTCACATAAAACTTCATTAACAATAACTATCCCTTTTTCTTCATCAAAGATGCGGGCATCATAGGGACATTGAGAAATGCAGAGTTTACAACCACAGCAGACGTTTTCATCAACTTCGGCTACAATCGGGTCGTGGGTAAGTTCATCAGCCGAGAACATTGCCAAGACTTTGCTGGCAGCTCCACTGGCTTGAGCCACCGTTTCAGGGATATCTTTAGGGCCTTGAGCCATCCCCGCTAAGAACATGCCAGAAACCATGCTTTCGACAGGTCTGAGTTTGGGATGAGCTTCAGAAAAGAACCCGTCTTTATCCACCGAAATTTTAAGTATTTTGGCTAATTCTGTGGCTCCTCGAGAAGGTCGGATAGCCATAGCCAGAACGACCATGTCGGCTTCAATTTGAATATCTTTTCCGGACAGAGTATCAACACCCCAGACAATTACTTTTCCATTTTGTTGAAAGACTTTGGAAACTTTTCCTCGGAGATAAACAACACCGTCTTCTTCCGTGGCTCGTTGGACAAATTCTTCGTAACCTTTACCTCCAGAACGGATATCAATGTAAAAAACATAGGCTTGACCGTCGGGGACATGATGTTTGTAAAGCATGGCGTGTTTAGCCGTATACATGCAACAAATTTTTGAGCAATAAGCATTGTGGAGTTCAGGATCGCGAGAACCACAGCACTGAATAAAGACCACCTCTTTAGGTACTCGATGATCGGAAGGCCGAAGCACTTCTCCTTTGGTGGGCCCGGAAGCTGATAACAATCGTTCAAACTGGAGACCGTCAAGAACATCAGGAATCCGGCCGTAACCGTATTCAGCCATTCTTTCTTTTTCATATAGGTCATAACCAGTGGCCACCACAATAGCCCCGACTTCTTCTTCAATGATTTGAGGTTTCATGTCGTAATCGATAGCCTTGGGTTCGCAGACATCAATACATTTACCACAAGCAATAGGGACTAAACCGGGGCAATGCTCACTATCCAGAGTGTAGGCGGCTGGTATGGCTTGAGGAAAGGGGATATAAATAGCTTTCCGGCCGGTTAAACCCAGATCAAATTCATTGGGAACCACTACCGGACAGACTTCAGCACATTCCCCACACAGAGTACAAGCGTCAGGGTCGACATAGGTGGGTTTTTTCAAAATTTTAACTTTAAAATTACCGACAAACCCAGAAATTTCCTGAACTTCGCTGTAAGTCAGCAGTTTGATGTTGGGATGTTTGGAAACTTCCACCATTTTTGGCGTAAGAATACATTGAGAACAGTCAAGGGTAGGGAAGGTTTCGGATAACTGGATCATATGGCCGCCGATAGAGGGACTTCTTTCGACCAGAATGACTTCATAACCACCGTTGGCGATATCTAGAGCAGCCTGAATACCGCTGATACCGCCCCCAATCACCAGAGCTCTTTTAGTCAGGGGAACACTTATGGGTTCCAAGGGGATGTTGCGTTGGACTTTTTCAACTATACTTTTAGTAATTTTAATAGCTTTGGCGGTAGCTTTTTCCTTATCTTTGTGGACCCAAGAACATTGCTCCCGAATATTGGCAATTTCACACTGGTAAGGGTTGAGGCCGGCCATATTAGTGGCCTTACGGAATGTGGATTCGTGGAGAGTAGGTGAGCAGCAAGCCACAACGACACTATCCAAATTCTTTTCTTTAATAGATTCAATGATTAATTTTTGTCCCGGGTCAGAACACATATAAACGTAATCCGTCGCGAGAACAACTCCTTCGTGTTTGGCCAAAGTAGCAGCCACCTTCTTGACATCGACTGTTCCCGCGATATTAATTCCACAATGACAGACGAAGACACCGGTTCGTTTCTTGTTTTTCATCTCTTGCCTCTCAGGGAGAAGATTTGTTCAGACACTTTCAATTATTTCTTGGCCTTTGATTTTTTGGCGGAAGCTTTTCCTTTGGTTTGGCCTTTTTCTTTTTCCGCCAAAACTTGAAGTCCGTATTCATAGCCCCGGTCAAAAGCTTTAAGGTTAAGCTCAAGAAAGCGGTCAGGCACCAGCCCAGGCAAAGCCTTTTTCATTGAGTCAGGGGTAACGATTTTAGTCACCGCCGTGAAAAAGCCAAGCATGACTAAATTAGCGATAATCCGATTACCCAGTTCTTCAGCAAAACGAGTAGCTGGGATAGCAAAGAGTTTGATTTTACCCCGAGGAGGACGAGGTTTGACTAAGTCTTTATCAATGATAAGAATACCATCCTCCCGCAGTTCGGGTTCATATTTATCATAGGCTTCCTGGGACATGGCTACTAGAATTTCTGGTTGAGTGATATAAGGATAAAGAACACGGTCATCTGAAACCACCAACTGAGAGCTACAGGCGCTGCCTCGCGCTTCGGGTCCGAAGCTTTGGTTCATGGTGGCATGTTTATTATCGTAAAGAGCCAGGGCTTTGCCGGTGATTAAACCGCACCGGATTATCCCCTGTCCACCGAATCCAGAAAATCTAATCTCGGTCATGGTTAATTCTCCCGTAAAGTTGATAATCGTCTCCCAGAACTCGGGTGAAATGCTGATTCATAGCATCGAGAAAAGTGGGTTTATCCTTATCCACAAATTTGCCCACAATTATTTTTCCCTGAAAGGAAATGTCTAATTGTCGGGTATCGGCTCCATGTTGAATTTCAGAATTGTCGTAGTAATAACGGAGGAGATTCAGACCGTCACCCAAGCGATTACGGCGGGCGTAGAGGGTGACACAGGGAGTGATAACTTCAATAAAAGAAAAGCCTTTTCTCTGCAAAGCCTCCATAATGGACATGGTGACCCGGCGGAGATGGAGGGCGGTCCAACGGGCGACATAAGTGGCTCCAGCAGCCTCCATCAAAAAGGGTAGATTAAAAGGAAACTCAAAATTACCGTAGGGAGCTGTGGAAGCATTAGCTTCTAGGGGAGTAGTGGCAGCTACCTGGCCACCAGTCATGGCGTAGTTAAAATTATTGACACAGATGACGACTAGATCCATATTGCGACGGGCGGCGTGAATAAGGTGATTACCGCCAATTCCAGCTAGGTCTCCGTCGCCGCTGAAGACCACCACTTTCAGTTCAGGATTGGCTAATTTCAGACCTGTGGCAAAAGCTACTGCCCGTCCGTGAGTCGTATGGAAAGAATCAAGCTTAATATAGCCAGCGACTCGTCCGGTACAGCCGATTCCAGAAACAACCGCTACTTTATCCAGATCTAGGTCGGTCTTTTTCAAAGCTTCAGCAAAAGAAGTTACTACAGTCCCAATCCCGCAGCCTGGGCACCAGATGTGAGGAATTCGGTCCATCCGGAGTAAATCTTCAATGGGATTTCTTTCTTCTAATCTATCTTCGGCTTTCATTTGACTGCCTCCTTAATGGCTTTATAAATGTCTTCTGGGTTGTGGACCCAACCACCGCAATGGGGAACATGAATGACCTTAGCTTGACCTGCGGCACACCGTTCCACTTCAAAAACAATCTGACCGTAGTTGATTTCTGGGACAACAAAGGCGGCCACTTTAGGGGCTAATTCTCTAATTCTCTTTTCAGCAAAAGGCCAGACGGTGATCAAGCGAAGAGTGCCGACTTTGATGCCTTCATCTCGGGCCTTCTGGACGGCCCGCGTAGCTACCCGGGAAGTAATACCGTAAGAAAGAACTATTACTTCAGCTGTATCTGTTTCATCTTCTTCTAATATGATAATTTTGTCGGCATTCTTCCTGATTTTGTCGCAAAGATGGCGGACACACCAATCCTGGCATTCAGCGTTGATGACCGGATAGCCTCGCTCGTCGTGGGTCAAACCAGTGGTGTGGAAACGATAGCCATCGCCGGCTTTGACCATGAAGGGAATGCCATCCTTATCCAGTTTGTAGGGAAGGTACTTGTCTTTAGGACCCGTATACCATTTTCTCTCGACGACTTCAATTTCTTCAGCTGGAGGGATAACTACCTTTTCGTGCATATGGCCGACGCACTCATCGGTCATAATGAAAGTGGGCACCCGATATGTCTCAGCTAGGTTAAAAGCCTCAATAGTTAGGTCGAAACATTCCTGGGGCGAATCAGGGGCAAGAGCAATGACTTCATAGTCGCCATGGGAACCCCATCGGGCTTGCATAATATCCTGTTGCCCAGCCAGGGTAGGTAGCCCGGTGGAGGGACCACCTCGTTGGACATTGGCAATCACCAGCGGGGTTTCCATCATACAAGCCAGACCAATGTTCTCCTGCATTAAAGAGAAGCCCGGGCCAGAGGTTACGGTCATGGCTTTTTTGCCACCCCAAGCAGCTCCGATGAGTGCGGCGATGGAACCGAGTTCGTCTTCCATCTGAATGAAGACGCCTCCCACTTTGGGGATCCGGGCGGCAAATCGTTCAGCAGTTTCGGTGGAGGGAGTGATGGGATAGCCAGCAAAAAAACGACATCCAGCGGCCAGAGCACCCTCGGCGATGGCGTAGTCCCCATCCAGGTAGTGGACTCCAGTTAACACTCCCTTAGGGTCGGCTTTCACTTTTTTCACGGTCTTCCTCCTGTTTTAGGGTTACAAAAATTGCAAATTCCGGACAAATTGCTTCACAGAGCTGACAGTAACAGCACTCATCCTCGTTTTTGACATAGGGAGGATGATATCCTTTGATGTTAAATTCATCGGATAATTCCAAAACATCTCGCGGACAATATTCCACGCAAAATCCACACCCCTTACAGCGGTCTTTAATGATGTGGATTTTGCCTTTTTTGGGTTTTAATTCTCCAAAATATATCATGGCTCCCTCAGATTAAACCTTTGGATTTTAAGATAGGTTTTGGGTCAATATAATGTAAGTCAAGTCGAAGCTTTTCTTCAGGACAACCGAGCGCTAAAGCAGCTAATTGGGTGAAGTAGAGCACGGGCATATGTTGGAATTCAGGGAATAATTGGCGAGTTTCTTTTTGGCGTGAATCTAGATTGAAAGCGCAAAGCGGGCAACTGACAACCACGACTTCAGCGCCTGCTTCCCGAGCTGAATTGATTATCTGGTAAGTCCTTTCGGCCACAATCTGGGGGTTGTCCACGGTTTTATAAGCAGCGCAGCATTCTGTCTTGTAAGGGAAGTCAATCGGAGTGGCTCCCAAAGTGGCCATCAGCTCATCCATGATCTGGGGATTTTCCGGGTCATCAATGCCAATTTCTCGAGGCCGAACAAGATAACAACCATAATAACTGGCGACATTAAGATTCTGCAACGGTTTGGTAACTTTTTCCCGAATGGAGTCAAAACCAATCTGGTTTTTAAGAATTTCAAGAAGATGAAGAATCTCCACATCGCCTTCATATTTAGTTTCTTCTTCGTACATGAGTTCATTGAGGGTGGATAGAGCCTCCGCATCAGCTTTAATTCGTTCGTTAGCTCGTTTGAGAGTATTGAAGCACATCGCGCACATGGTCATTAGGGAGTTAGAACCAGCTTCTTTAGTCCGAATAAGCACCCGAATTGGAGCAATATGGTGGATAAGATCATCCGTGACCAGAGAAAAAACAGTCCCACAACAGTTCCATTTGGCTAATTCTTGGACTTCCACACCCATTTTTTCCAGGGCACATAGCCCTGAATCTTCAAAGTTTTTAGCCTGATTTTTTAGAGTGCATCCAGGGTAATAAATGAGTTTCATTATAACCATTCCTCTTTATTAATTTTTTAATATGAATCATGGCCGAGTAAGAATATGGAATTTAGGAAGTAAACTTGCGGAAACTGCTGATCAGAGCAATAGGCGGCACCTGGCATTTAACTTCAGGGGAGAGGTCTTCCAGAGGCAAATGGTCAGCGCGTTTGCGGAGAAGAATTTGACGAATAGCTTCGATAACTTCAGCAATTTTTATTCCCCGGGGACAGCGGACATTACAAGTCATACAAGAGGCACAAACCCAGATAGATTTAGAATGGAGAAGTTCATCTTTAAGACCAAGTTGGGCGTAGCGGATAATTTGATTGGGGAGAAGATCCATGTCAGAAACAGCCGGACACCCGGCCGAACATTTGCCACATTGGTAACAAGCCAGGAGATTTTGACCACTTAGTTCCTGGATTTTAGCAACGAATGAATCATTAATATTTTTGCGAGAAATGTTGATTCTCATTTGAACCAACCTTTCAATATTAAATTTATGAATTCTATGAAATTCAAAGAACTCATATGGTGGAAAAAAACATTAAAGTAAATCATAAATCCCTGCCGGTGTCAAGGGAAATAAATTGAATAAAATTAATTATTTTTATCGGGTTTTGTGAGGGAAAATTGACCTGGTTCGGCTAGACCAAAAGAGGAAAATTAGCCCCCCTGAGTTAAGGATAATTAAATAGTTTATGACCTGGCTTAGGCCAAAGAGGGGGATAATCACTGAGGAGACTCCGATGGCCCCGGCGAAAGAACCCAGAAGATCGAAAGTATAACTGAGACCAACGTGGGTCTGACTCTGGAGGTAAAGACGCGTAGCCGTGATAAAAATATCACCGCCAAGATAACCCAGCAGAAGAAAAGCTCCATAGTAAAAGAGAGGATTTGGACCATAATGGAGAAGCCAGAGGATGAAAATAAGGCTGATAATCAAACTGGCCAGGAGTAAGAAAAGATGGGCCGCCAAGTTTCGGGATGTTTTTTGACTCAGCCAGGCCCCTAGAAATAGCCCTAGCATAAAAGTAGAGAAGAGAAGAGCTATGGCGTGATATAAATAGCCAAATCTGGCCTGGAAAGAAATAATCAGCACGATTTCCGTGACAATAGAAGTAAACCCTAGATAGGTTAGAGGAATAAGCCAAAGAGAGCTCTTTTGACTGGTGCGAGAAAAGAGCCAAAAAAGACCAAGAAAGATAAAAAAGAGAATCAAAGGTAAATCCAATAGCCACCGCCTCCCCCGGCGGGCGAGATAAGTGAAAATCGGCGTTTCTTGGGGAGAAAATTGTTTGCTCCAAAGGAGAGCACTAAAAAAATAACAGACGGGTGTTAAGTCGGTATTAAGACGGTAATTTTTGGCTTGCAAAGCCTGATTAAGCATTTCCATTCGCAGGAAATTGAGTCGGTTTTTTAAATAGTTTTCTGTGAGAAACTGGGTGGTTATTTTGTTCCTTTGGAGAGTGTCTAAAATGGAGGATGCCTCAAGATGGATGGTTTTTTCTGAGGCTAAGAATATATTGGACCCCCCGGGTACGACTTTGACTTGGTGAAAAACATGCAGGAGGGTGTTACAGATGGAAGAAAGAAGGAGCTGCCGTTCCGGGGAAATATAATTTTCCGAAGAGCTGAGACGAAAAGCGAATATCCCTTGGGGAGCCAGTCTTTTCTTGACTAAGCGGAAGAAATCAAGAGTGTAAAAACGGTTCAATTGGGCATTGATCGGGTCAGGCAAGTTGATAATAATGACTTCATACTGGCCTTTGTGTTTCTGAAGAAAAGCCCGTCCGTCTAAAAATTTGAGATTAACTCGGGCTGAGGAGAAGGCCTGCCTTTCTTCAGCCGGAAGATAATGGAGACCTAGTCGGATTAACTCAGGATCGATTTCTACGTAATCTACTTGAGTGAAAGGATACTTGAGAATTTCCCTGACTGGACCTCCTAAGCCTCCACCCACAAGCAAGATTCGGTGAGCTTGGGGGTTTTGACTTAAAGTGAAGTGAATGATTTCCTCTGCTTTTTCGGGATCAGGAAAACTAAAAAAAAGGGCATGGTTGGAGTAAAGGGTGATTTGTCCCGCTGAAGTGATGACCCCCAATTTGCCATAGAGACTGTCTTTAGAGGCAGCCAAGGAAAAGGGTGACCAATATAGTTTTTCCACCGCCAGGTCACTCCAGGCAAAGAGTATCAATAAGATAATCAAGCCCAGTTTCAACCAAAGTTGTTCAGAGGGGGGCCAGAAGAGGAGAGAAAGCAGGCAAGTGAGAAGGCCGATTAAACTTAAACTTTGCCAATTAGAAAGATAAGGTAAAGTAAAAAAATAGACAGTTAAGCCGCCAATAAAGGAGCCCAAAGCCTCCTGGAGATATACTTTTTCCACTTGACCTCTTAAGTAGTAAACATTCCAGACGAAAAGCACTCCGAGAGGCAGACCTAGGAAGAAACAATAGACCAGAGCGGCTAAGAGAATCGTCAGTAAGCTGGCTGGTTCTCCAGGTTGAAGTCCCAGAAGGAAACGGGAAAGACGCAGCAGTCCAAAGACGGCCATAGTGCTTAGCAAATAAAAATAGTAGGCCCGGAAAAAGCGTTGGCGATGGTAGGGAAGGCGGGGTCCCAAAAGACTACCTATTCCTACCCAAAGAAGCCAACTTCCTAGACAAAAACCGAAGGTCAGTTCATTTCCTTGGAAATAAGCTGAAAATTCTCGTAAGAAAATTACCTGGATAGCTAGGGCCAGAAACCCCAGAAGAAGAGAAGGAGAGGAGTTTCTTAACCCCATACTCCGGGGATGGGTGTCTGGCATCGTGGACATTTTCCATTACGAAGAGAAATTTTGAGCACGTCAAAGCCCCATCTTTTAATTAATAACTCACCGCAATTAGGACAGTAAGTACTTTCTCCTTCGTGTCCGGGAACATTGCCGATATAGACATAATGTAATCCTTCTTCTCGGGCTATCTGGCGGGCTTGTTCAAGAGTAGCAATAGGTGTGGGTGGAAGATTTTTTAAGAGATACATCGGATGAAACCGGGAGAAATGGATAGGGACATCAGGTCCGATTTCTTGTTTTAGCCACCGGGATAACTGTCTGATTTCCTCAGGTGAGTCGTTTAGAGTGGGGATGACTAAATAAACTATTTCTAACCACACCGGGCTGGCTGCGATCAATTTAATTGCCTCCAGCACTGGCTGTAATTCGCCTCGAACATATTTATCATAGAAGCTCTGGGTGAAAGCTTTGAGATCTACTTTAATTGCATCCACGACCTCAATGAGTTCTTTTA
>QMPV01000023.1 GCA_003648765.1 Candidatus Aminicenantota bacterium | reverse complement strand
TCCAGATGGTCAGGAGATAAAACGGCGATTCCTTCTTGCCGCCATTCATTATTTTGGAAACCAATGATAATTTCTTTTTGGCCGTCACCATCAAAATCAGCTGTGAGAACATCGTTAATTCGACCCGAATTCCAATATTTACCCAGGCATTCTCCTTCACAGTTTAATAAAACCAAGAGAGTGGGAAAAAAGGTGGGACAGTGGAAAATGGCCACGATTTCCGAGGAGCCGTCTTGATCGAAATCCTCTAAGATGAAACCATGTCCACGATAGTTTTTTGAATAAGTTACTTGACCAAAAATTGGCACTTCTTTAGGTAGATATTTCCAGAGAATTTTTCCTTGATGATTAAAACAATAAAGGTAACTTTCAGGTTGGGGCTTATCCCACCAAATGAAGAAGAGAACTTCTTGGTGCTGGTCGTTATTGATATCTCCGATATATATCCAAGGTAAGGTCCACTCGGCTTTATTCGCAGGAGTAATGACGAGTTGTTTTTTCTGAAAGTGATTTCTATATTCTTTTTCTGAACTCAGAGTAATATGATCAAAGGTATGTTTCCAGAGATGACGTCCTTTTTGGTCGATAATAACTAAAGTGTTACGCTCTAATTTAAAATCATAAGGTTCCCTATGGCGAATTAGAGAAGCCAACAACCAAATAAGAACGATTATGGCGCCTATAATTATTAACAAAGTAACTATTTTGGTGGTGGTTATTTTTTTGCTGGGAGTGGTCAGTTCTTTAGAGCCAAATTTTTCTCTTAACCAGTGGTCGATTTCCTTTTGATAAGCAAAAACTCGGGAACGGGGAGAGTCTTCGAAGCGATGGACAGGTAAACCCAACTCTTTTTCCCATCGTTGGCAGGTGCGGACATCACGCTTTAGGTATTGGGCTATTTCTTTCCAGGAATCAAGAATTTTATCGGCCATGGGTCTTTATATAATAATTTTTGAGTGCACCGAAGAATCCTGGCGATGATTACCATAAGAAATTAGTCCAAAAAAGTCAAATAGTTAATTAATTATTTGCGCGTTGATGCGACAAAATGCGACAAAATACGACAAAATGTGACATAAAAGGAAGATTATAACAATGTTTGTTCTGGCTGGCTAAAATTGAACCCGGGCAAGAAATTCCTGCCTCTTTTCTAAGTTGTAATTCGGATCTGAAATTGTTCATCTAAAACAAATAAAAGATGGGAAAGGGTTAGTGAATCTTGAATAAATAAAAATAGAGACAAATATAAGACAGAAAGAATTATTTAGTGCTCCATCTTGTTTTATTTTGATTCAACACTTGGAAGAAAAAGAGCAGACGGAATATTTTTAAAAAATGAAGAAATAATATTGTTTCCCAAAGGAAGAGTTTATATAATGATTTTTCCAAATATTAATTCCATAATTGGATTAATTTTGCTCAGTCCTATTGAGATTGGAAAAATCAAGGTTCATTTCTTGAAAGGAGGCTTGTCCTTTGAATAACAAAGAAATTATTCTCGGGCAGATAGCCAAGAGACTGCGGTATTATTCCTTGATTACTACCAGTAAAGCTGGTTCAGGCCATCCTACCACTTGCCTGTCAGCCGCCGAATTAATGGCTTGTCTTATGTTTGATGAGATGGTCTTTAATCCTGAGGACCCTAGAGATTGGGCCAATGATGAATTGGTTCTCTCCAAAGGCCATGCGGCACCTCTTCTCTGGGCGGCTTATGCCGAAGCTGGTCTTATAGAGCCCGCTCAATTGATGACTCTTCGCCAGATCGAGAGCGTTCTTGAAGGGCATCCTACTCCACGAATGAAGTGGGTTAAAGCAGCTACTGGCTCCTTGGGCCAAGGGTTGTCAGTGGGAGTGGGCATGGCTCTCGCCTGCCGACTGATAGGTTCCCCCGCCCGAATTTTTGTTTTAATGGGAGATGGCGAGTGTGCCGAGGGCGCGGTCTGGGAAGCGGCCAATACTGCCAGTGATTTTCAGCTTCGTAATTTATGGGCAATTGTTGATATTAATCGTCTCGGTCAATCTGAGGAAACTATGCACGGTCACGATGTAGCTGCTTATGAAAGAAAGTTTAAAGCTTTCGGTTGGCAAACTTATCAAGTTGACGGTCATAACATTGCTCAGATTTTAAAAGTCTTTAAGGAAGCTCGTTCAGCTAACCGCCCAGTTGTCATTCTCGCTAAAACAATTAAAGGGAAAGGAATTTCTTTCCTAGAAGACAAGAATGGCTGGCATGGAAAACCTTTGTCTCCGGAGGAATTAGAGAAAGCCCTAGCCGAGTTGGGAAGTATTCCGGAAATAAAAGCCTCCCAATTGGTTAAAAAACCAGCTCCATTCACTCCTCCAGACTGGTCTAGAGGATTTTCCTTTGAGCGGGAGGACTATGATAAACCCACGCCAACTCGCCGGGCCTACGGACGAGCCTTGGTTCGGTTGGGGAAAGTAAACGACTGGGTGGTTGCTCTGGATGGGGATGTTAAAAATTCGACCTACGCTCAAGATTTCTTTCGGGAATTTCCTGAACGTTCTTTTCAATGTTATATCGCCGAACAAAATATGGTCGGTATTGGCCTAGGATTGGCTGCTAAAGGATTTCTGCCTTTTATTGCTACCTTTGCTGCTTTTTTAAGCCGAGCTCACGATCAGATTCGGATGAGCGGCTGTTCGCTAGCTAACATGAAGTTTGTTGGCTCTCATGTGGGTGTCAGTATTGGCGCCGATGGCCCTTCCCAAATGGGTCTGGAAGATATTGCCATGTTTCGAGCTATTCCCAATGGAGTTGTCCTTTATCCTTGCGATGCTTATTCGACGGAGGCTTGTTTGGAAAGTTTGGCCAAGCATAAAGGGATTGCTTATTTAAGGACAACCCGGCCAGCTACTCCCTTGATTTATTCCCGGAGAGAAGAGTTTCCCATTGGCGGTTCCAAAATACTTCGACGCAGCCCTAAAGATAAGGTCCTGGTAGTGGCGGCGGGAATTACAGTAGTCGAAGCTCTCAAAGCTCACGCCGAGTTACAAGCAAAAGGAATAACTTTCCGAATTATGGACGCTTATTCCGTTCAGCCACTTGATGAGGCTACCCTCAGACAAGAAGCAGCTTCTGTCGGTGGTCGAGTAGTGGTAGCTGAAGATCATTATCCCGCCGGAGGTTTAGGCGAGGCTGTGGCTATGGCTCTGGCCGGACAAGCCCGTCTTGTTCACTTAGCCGTCAAGGAGTTGCCTCGTTCAGGGGCACCAGAAGAATTACTGGATAAATATGGTCTTTCAGCCCGCCATATCGCCCAAGCTGTGCTGGACTTTCTTCAAGAATAATTGATTTGCCTTTCCTTAAAAGAACGAAGCGAGCGAGCCGAAAATTAAAATGGTGAAAGAATAGGCTTCATTATTCTTTTTAGGCCTAAAGTGAAGGGGGAGAGTAAAATTTCAGCAAAAGCTCGATCCAAAAGTAGCTTTTCAGGAGTTAAGAAGACTGAATAGCTTTCCCGGTAAAAGGGAGATTGGCGGCCTTCTTCTAACGCCGAGACTTTCCGCGCTCTTTTTTCTCCTGGGGAGAGAGATGTTTCCTTTATAATTTTTATCCTTTACATCAGAGGAAAATTAGATTATAAACTGGTATATCAAATTTTTTTGATGAGGATTATTAAGCTATCCAGACGAGGAGAAAATCCTTATGAAAACCAAAAAGGCATTTTTTTTAATTGGGCTAGGAATTGGTCTTTTTCTTTTGTCCGGCAATTTACTTCCCGCCAAAAAGGCAAAAACTACATCTTTAACTTTCTCTCCTGAGCTTTATCAAGCTCTCCGCTGGCGATGTATTGGCCCTTATCGAGGGGGGCGAGTCACCGCTGTGGTCGGAGTAAAGGATAAACCACTTGTTTTTTATATGGGGGCAACTGGCGGAGGGGTTTGGAAGACAGAAGATGCTGGTTTGACCTGGCGAAACATCTCTGATGGATATTTTAAAACAGGTTCAGTGGGGGCCATTGCTGTGGCTGAGGCGGACCCCAATGTTATTTATGTGGGAATGGGTGAGGCCCCTATCAGGGGCAATGTTTCTCATGGAGACGGGGTCTATAAGTCAGTTGATGGAGGGCAAACCTGGCACCACCTAGGGCTCGAAGATACCCGCCATATTTCCCGAATTAGAATCCATCCCCGGAATCCGGATTTAGTCTATGTGGCCGCTCTTGGCCATGTTTATGGGCCCAACCAAGAGCGGGGAGTCTACCGTTCTCGAGATGGAGGTCGGACTTGGGAAAAAATCCTCTATCGAGATAATAAAACGGGCGCGATTGATTTGATTCTTGACCCCAATAATCCCCGAATTATCTACGCCGCTCTCTGGGAAGCCTACCGGACTCCTTATAGTCTAGTTAGTGGTGGTCCGGGCAGTGGACTTTTTAAGTCAACCGATGGAGGTGATACCTGGGAGGAATTGACTCGGCGTCCCGGTCTACCTCGAGGTGTAATTGGTAAAATTGGCGTGACTGTCTCGCCCGCCCAATCTGGCCGAGTGTGGGCAATTGTGGAAGCCAAAGAAGGTGGTGTTTTCCGTTCTGATGATGGTGGGGCCACTTGGATTAGAGTTAATTCTGACCGACGTCTCCGCCAGCGGGCTTGGTATTACAGCCGACTTTACGCCCATCCTACTGATCCCGAGACAGTCTTTGTTTTGAATACCAGGGTCTATAAATCTGTTGATGGAGGCAGAACTTATAAAGTTATTCGGACTCCTCATGGAGATAATCATGACCTTTGGATTAATCCTCAGCGGCCTCAGATAATGGTTAATGGTAATGACGGTGGTGCTTGTGTCACCTTAAATGGCGGCCTGAGTTGGTCGCCTTTGGATAATCAACCCACTGCCCAGTTTTATCATGTCACCACGGACAATCATTTCCCCTACCGGGTGTTAGGCGCCCAACAAGATAATTCCACTGTTCGGATTTCCAGCCGGACGACCGGAGCGGGTATTGGTCCCCGAGATTGGGAACCTGTGGGAGGCGGCGAGAGCGGTCATGTAGTCGCCCGCCATGATAATCCGGATGTTGTTTACGCTGGTAGCTATGGTGGCTTGATCACCCGCTGGGAGGCTCGGACTAAACAAGCCCGAGTGATTAATCCTTGGCCTGATAATCCCATGGGTTGGGGCGCAGCCCAATTAAAATTTCGCTTTCAATGGACAGCCCCCATTTGGGTCTCCCGCTTTGATTCCAATGTGCTTTATCACGCGGCTCAAGTGCTCTTTAAGTCCACTAACGAAGGCCAAAGCTGGGAAATAATCAGTCCTGATTTAACTACCAATGACAAAAGCAAGCAGGGACCGTCAGGAGGTCCTATTACTAAAGACAATACTTCAGTCGAATATTACTGTACCATTTTTGCCCTGGCTGAATCTTATCATGACCCCCAGATACTCTGGGTGGGATCTGATGATGGTCTGGTCCATCTCACTCGGGATGGAGGGAAAACCTGGCAAAATATTACTCCCCAACAGCTGCCCCCGTGGAGTTTGATTTCTATGATTGAAGTTTCGACGTTCAATCCAGCCAAGGCTTATTTGGCCGTTGACCGACACCGCTTGGACGATTTTAAGCCTTATATTTATAAAACCGAGGATTTTGGCCAAACCTGGGAAAAAATTACGGCTGGTTTACCTGATGATACCTTTATCCGGGTAGTTAGAGAGGACCCTCAGCGCCAAGGACTGCTTTATGCTGGCAGTGAAACCGGCGTTTTTGTTTCTTTTGATGATGGTCAGCACTGGCAGTCGCTGCAGCTCAATTTGCCAGTAGTGCCAATCCGCGACCTGGTAATTAAAGAAAATGATTTGGTGGCGGCCACGCACGGTCGTTCCTTCTGGATCCTAGATGATTTAACGCCTTTACATCAGCTGACCCGGGAAGTTGCCCAATCGAAGTATTATTTATTTAAACCAAGAAGCGCTTACCGGCTGCGGGGTGGGAGTTTCCGCCGGTCTAATCTGGGGGAGAATCCTCCCTCAGGCTCGGTTATTTATTATTATTTGAGTGAGAAACCCACCTCCCAGGTCCGGTTGGAGTTTTTTGACGCCCGAGGAAATCTGATTCGCTCCTTTGCCAGCCATTCTCTTAGCCCTTCCTCCACCAAGGAAAAGAATAATCTTGAGAGCTCTCAAAGAGAAGGGCGATTGTCCCTAAAAAAAGGTATGAATCGTTTTGTCTGGGATATGCGTTATCCCGGAGCTGTCAGGGTGCCCGGAGCGGTTCTCTGGGCGGGCCTGTTGAGCGGCCCGATAGCCGTTCCCGGAACATATCGAGTTAAATTGTCAATTGGAGATTGGTCCATGACTCAGGAGTGGGAGTGGAAAAAAGATCCCCGAGTGAGTGCGTCTCTGGAGGATTTACAGGCCCAGTTTGATCTCTTAATTAAAATCAGAGATAAGCTGAGTGAAGTTAATCAGGGTATTATTAAATTGCGTTCCGTTAAAAAACAGTTGCAGGCCTATCTCCAGAAGATAAAGGGACTGCCGGCAGCAAAGGAAGTACAAAAGGAAGCTCAGGCCATCATTAAACATCTCCAGGCTATAGAAGATGAGCTCATCCAGTCCAAATCTAAGAGTCCCCAAGATCCTCTCAATTATCCCATTCTTCTTGACAATAAAATCGCTGCCCTGGCCGGAGTTGTGGCGAGTACGGATGATCGGCCTACAGATCAGGCTGTAGTACTTTTTAATGAATTGGCGGCTCAAGCAGACCAGCAATTGGAAAAATTAAAGGTGATTTTTACTGAGGAGATCAAAGCTTTTAATCAAAAAATAAAACAAGCAGGGATTCCGGCGATTATTTTACGGGATTAATTCTCTCGAGGCGAGGTAAGCATGGCTTTCAGTGATAAAATTATCCAGTCTCTGGAGAAGATTGTTGGTTCCACCAATCTTCTTTTAGATGAAGAAAGGATGATTGACTATAGCCATGATGAATTTTCTTTGCCCGAGATCCGGCAGTTGCCGGCAGTAGTAGTCAAACCTGGTTCGACCGAGGAAGTAGCGGCCATTATGAAATTGGCTGAAGAGAAGTTGATCCCAGTCGTGCCTCGGGGTGGCGGGACGGGTTTATGTGGAGGATGTGTGCCTGTCCCAGGAAGTATGGTTCTTTCCTTAGAACGAATGAACCAGGTGGTGGAGGTTGATGCGGATAATCTCATGGCGGTAGTTGAAGCTGGGGTAAGGTTGGGGGATTTCTATCAGGCCATTGAAGCCCAGAACCTTTTTTTTCCTCCCCATCCAGGTGAGGAAAGCGCCATGATTGGGGGATTGATCGCGACTAACGCCGGTGGAGCTCGAGCCGTTAAATATGGGGTGGTCCGTAATTATGTCCGGGGCCTGGAAGTTGTTTTGCCCGGAGGCAAAATTATCCGACCAGGGGGAAAGCTCCAGAAAAATTCAACCGGTTATAGTCTTCTGCACCTGATTATCGGGTCAGAAGGCACTTTGGGGATTATCACCCAGGCTATTATTCAGCTCTTGCCGGCTCCCAATTATTATCGGACCTTAGTCATCCCTTTCCAAACTCTGGATGAAGCCATTGAAGCTGTTCCGGCTCTTTTTCGAGCTAAAATAATTCCCCTGGCGGTTGAGTTTGTGCCTAAGGATGTTATCCAGATTACTGAAAAATATCTCCAGAAAACTTGGCCTTCCCGACTCGGAACTACTGACCTCATGATTATTCTGGATGCTGCCAGTGAGGAGGAAATGGATGTCCTTTCAGAAAGAGTGGCTGAAGTTTGTTGGCAGCAAGGAGCTCTAGATGTTTATGTCGCCGACAGTCCAGCTAAACAGGAAGAGGTGCTAGCCATCCGCAGCCAAATTTATGAAGCGATTAAAGCCGAGACAATTGAAATTCTGGATATAGTTGTCCCCCGGGCAGAAATTCCGGCTCATGTCCGTAAAGTTCAGGAGGTGGCTCAACGATATGGGCTGTGGTTACCCACCTTCGGGCATGCGGCTGACGGAAATGTTCATACCCACATCATGCGCTGTGGCTACCAAGAAGGGCAATGCCTTCCTTTGCCTGACGAGCAATGGAAACCGGCTGTGGATAAAGTAAGAGCTGAACTCTACCGGGATGGTACTCAACGGGGAGGATTAATCAGCGGTGAACATGGGATAGGGTTGGTCAAGAAACCTTATCTCAGTCTGGTGTTGACTGAGGTAGAAATTGCTTTAATGCAGGGAATTAAGAAAGTTTTTGACCCTCGAGGAATTTGCAACCCGGGGAAAGTAGTTTAAGATGTTTATCGAAACCCCTCTAGTTCGGGAAAGTTTGTTCTTTCTAAAAACAGGTGATCCCTGGCCTCCAGGAATTCTGGCTAGGGGATTAGTTGAAGAGGAGGGAGAATGTTTAGTATAAAATCTAAATTTAGATTTTTCAAAGGGACCAGAATATTAATAATCGCTATAATTTTAGGACTAACCCCAGGTTGGTTTTTTTCTGCTGTCAAGACCCAAGAGAGGACTCCTCCCCAGGAATTTGAGATTCCACCTCAATTTTTTAGTCAATTGGCCTGGCGGAATATTGGACCAGCCAATATGATGGGCCGCATCACTGATATTGAAGGTGTGCCTGGTAATCCTCAGGTGGTTTACGTGGGCACCGCTTCGGGAGGAGTCTGGAAGACTACTAATGGGGGAATTACTTGGAAGCCCATTTTTGATCGTCAGCCTGTGGCTTCGATTGGTGATATTGCCTTAGAACCTGGCAATCCTGAAGTTATTTATGTGGGCACCGGTGAGGCTAATCTGAGGAATTCTGTGTCTTTTGGCCAGGGAGTTTATAAATCGACCGATGGTGGTAAAACTTGGCTTCACTTGGGTTTGGAAGATACCAGACACATTTCTCGCATCGTTATCAACCCCCGGCGCCCGGAAGTGGTTCTGGTGGGAGCAGTCGGCCATGCTTTTGGCCCTAATAAAGATCGAGGCGTTTTCCTGAGCCAAGACGGGGGCCGAACTTGGCAAAAAGTTCTTTATCTCGATGAATATCACGGTGTTTCGGATTTGGAAATAAACCCCCAAAATCCCAACATTGTTTATGCTGGACTCTGGTATTTTGTTCGGTATCCTTGGACTTTTCGCAGCGGTGATACCCAGGGAGGTTTATATCGTTCAATCGATGGAGGTCAAACCTGGCAGAAATTAACCAAAGGTTTGCCTCGTTTAATTGGGCGGATTGGCGTCAAAGTCGCCCCCAGTAATCCCCAAGTAGTTTATGTCATGACTGAATCACCTGAAGGAACTTTATATCGTTCCGATGATGGAGGTGATTCTTGGCGGTGTGTTTCAAAAGAAGTGGGGATTGTCTCCCGCGGATTTTATTACACAGACCTTCGGGTGGACCCCCAAGATGAAAATCGAGTTTATGCCGTTTCTTCTCGACTCCAAGTTTCAGAAGATGGTGGTCGAACTTTTAAAACAATTTCTGCGGCTACCCATGTAGATTATCATGCTTTATGGATTGATCCCTTAAATCCCCAGAGAATGTGGCAGGGCCAGGATGGAGGAATTGCGGTTTCTTATGACCGTGGTCGAACTTGGGAATACGTAAATGTCTTCCCCATTGGCCAATTTTATCAGATTTTCGCCGATAATCGGGTACCTTTTTACTACGTAGGGGGAGGACTCCAAGATAATGGCACTTGGTATGGCCCCAGCCGGACCAGAGAAACCTTTGGAATTCTTAATGATGACTGGCGAATGATTAGTTTTGGTGATGGATTTCATGGGGTGGTCCATCCTGATAATCCTGAATTATTTTTAAGTGAATCTCAGGGAGGCAATATTTATCGGACCAATATGGCTACTCGAGAACAACAGAATGTCAGTCCTCAACCCCGCCGGGCCGACGGAGATCCAGTGGAGAAACTTAAATATCGTTTTAACTGGAATACCCCCATTATTCTTTCTCCTCATGACAAAAATACCGTTTATGTCGGGGGGAATGTAGTCTTTAAATCAAAGGATTTTGGGACCACTTGGGAGGTCATTAGTCCTGATTTGACCACCAATGATCCCGAAAAACAAAAAACAGCCGGAGGTCCAGCCTGGCCCGAGAATACTACAGCTGAATACCATTGCACTATTATAAGTTTGGCCGAATCGCCAGTTCAGCCCGGAATCTTATGGGCGGGCACCGATGATGGTTATCTTCACGTGACCAAAAACGGGGGCGAGTCGTGGGAAAATGTCACGGCTAATCTTCCCGGGTTACCGCCTAATTCTCCCGTATCGCATGTTGAGCCTTCCCGAACTTCCGCTGGCAAAGCTTATGTCACTTTCGACCGGCATCTGCTGGATGATTTCCGGCCTTATGTCTTTGTTACGAATGATTTTGGAGTTACTTGGAAAGAGATATCAACCGGGCTCCCAGCCACAGCTTATGTTTGGGTCATTAGAGAGGATCCCCGCAACCCTAATATTCTCTATCTGGGGACGGAATTAGGTTTATTTGTGAGTTTTTCAGGCGGACAAAGATGGCAGAAGTTTCACCTGGCTAATTTGACTACGGTCGCAGTGCACGATATTTTAATACATCCCCGAGAAAATGACCTTATTTTAGGCACCCATGGTCGAGCTCTCTGGATTCTGGATGATATTACTTTTCTCCAGGAATTAACCCCAGAAGTCATAAATCAATCGGTTTACTTCTTTTCTCCTCGTTTGACCTATCGCTTTGCCCAGAAGCCGACTCGGTATGGTCTCGGGGATAAAGTTTTTCGGGGACCTAATCCTCCCTACGGGGTATTAATTACTTATCTGGTTAATCGCCAGATTTCTCCAAAAGAGACAACGCGGTTGGAAGTTTACGATTCTTCTGGACAGTTGATCCGGACCATCCGGAGAGTTCCCACCCACCGAGGGCTTAATCGAATTGCTTGGGATTTGCGTTATGAACCTCCTCGATCTCGGCGAGAGGAGAAAGTCCAGTCGGATTTTTTCCGTCGAGGTCCCCAGGGCCCTCAGGTCTTACCAGGGAAATATACTCTCCGCCTCATAATTGGCCAGGAGAAGATGGAGCGAATAGTCGAAGTCAAGATGGATCCCACCCACCAAGTCTCTCTGGCTGAGCTTCAACAACAATTAAGTTATTCTCTCCAGTTGCGGGAAATGATTTCCCAGGCAAATGATCTCTGTCGTCTTCTAGATGGACTATTAGCCCAACTGGAAGAACGACAAAAGTTAATTTCTCAACTCCGGCCCTCTGAGGGTGCTGAGGTGGAAAAACGCTTAGATGAAGTGAAAAAGCAAATAACGGAGTGGCAAGAGAAATTAGTCCGCCCCGAAGGAAGGCCTTTCTGGAGTGTGGGGCCCCGGTTAGTCGGGCAATTGAATCAGCTTTTCCGGGTTATTGATGGGGTTGACCTTTCGCCAACCCCAGCTCAAATTGAGTTCTTTCGGGAATTGAGGGCAGAGTTGCAGAAGGTGAAGACTGATCTTATGAGTTTTCTGAAAAAAGAAATCCCAGAATTGAATGACTTTCTCCAAAAGAAGAAAATCCCCCAAATTCTTCTTTCTTTAGAGGACTAAGCAGTTAATTATGATTCTTTTGGATATTTGCTTATTAAAAAGAGCAAGGTTAGTTGGGTGTTTTTTGAGTGAAGGCGGTGCCAGCGCCAGGAGGTTGTCTCTTTCGGCTCAAACTCAAAGTGGAGAAATTTAGTTCAGGGGGGAGTGAGGTTGAAATTATTATATAGAATATCCAGCCCAGTGGAGAAGGGTGGCGGTGGCGAGCTGGAATTAGCCTGATAAATTGAGGTGGTGCTTGAAACATAGGTTAAGGAAATAGGAATAAAATCTAAAATCAATAATAATGAAAAATATAAATTAGATTTTTGAAAGGAGTTCGCCATGGTTGATTTGACCACGGATTATTTGGGACTTAAATTAAAAAATCCCATAATTGTGGGCTCAAGCGGATTGACTCGTTCGCTCGAGGGGATTGCTCGCTGTGCCGAGGCTGGAGCTGGTGCGGTGGTTTTGAAATCACTCTTTGAAGAGCAGTTCAAGCTGAATGACCGGAGCGAAGGTACCGGCCTTTACCCGGAAATAATGGATTATTTTCAGAGTGGAGCACTTCTGGATTATGCTCCCCGAAAAGTAGTTGAGATAATCAAAGAGGCCAAAAAGCAATTTGATTTGCCGGTGATTGCTAGTATTAATTGTCAAAGTCAAAGACACTGGATAAGGTTTGCTCAACAATTGGAGGATGCCGGTGGTGATGCTTTAGAGTTGAACATTTATACTTTACCTATAGACCCGGATAAATCCGGGGAGGAATATGAACGGAGTTATCTGGATATCGTTGAAAGTGTGCGGAAGGCCACTAATCTTCCTTTAGCCGTGAAAATTTTCCATCAAATAACCGCTTTACCCAATTTTGTGCGGCGCTTGAGTGAAGCTGGTGCTCAGGCTGTAGTTCTTTTTAATTGGTTTCTGGAACCAGATTTTGACTTGCGAACTATGTCTTCTCTTCAGCAGAAAGGACAGGCAAATTTCCATCTTGTCTTGCGGTGGATTTGTTTGTTAGCTCAAAGGGTGGGTTGTCAATTAGTGGCTTCAGGAGGAGTCCGGAGTGGCCGAGATATAGTCAAGTTGATCTTAGCCGGAGCTTCGGCTGTTCAGGTTTGCACTCTTTTCTATCAGCGAGGTTTGGGAGTCATCAAAGACTTACTAGAGGAAACGACGGCTTGGTTTAACGAGCATGGTTTTAAAAATTTATCAGAATGTCAAGGTAAGCTTTCTTTTAAAGAGGAAGCTTTAAGGGTCAAAGGAAGCGGGAAAGCTGAAGTATTTTTAAGAAGTCAATATATCCGCCTTTACACCGACTAAATCGGTTCGTATTTTTCCCAGAGGAGAAGATATATCTTCTTTTAAAAAAAGAGTCGCTTACCTATGAAAAAGTAACTCAGGTGGAGAGGAAAGCACAATCTATTTTGAGCAAAGGAGTGGTCAATGCATTGGTTAAGAAAATATTTAATTTTGGTTTTAAGCGGGTTAATCCTGGTCAGTAGTCACCTTTTTGGCCAGAAGGAGAGAACACAGTCTGTTTTTCCCGCATTTTTTGAAGAAATATATCGTCTTCCTTGTCCTTCTGGCTATGAAGAGGCAATGGTCAAGCAAATACAGTCTATTTTAGGAAAGACAGGGCGGTTTTTCCGGGATAATCTGGGGAGTCTTTATTTTTCCTCTAGTCAAAGTTCATCTCAATTGGCGATAATTTCTCCTTTAGATGAAGCTGGTTATGTAATCAGTGGTGGGGAAAGGAATGGCTATTTGAGGGTCGATCGAGTCACGCCTGCTCCTCATCCCTTCTGGGATACCTTTCCTGCCGGTCATCCGGTGGAAATTTTAACTTCTCAAGGAGTGGTGGAAGGGGTCTGGACAGTTCCCTCTCTTCATATTTTTCCCCGGGACAGAAGAAGCGAGTTAAATCGTCCTTTTTCCCTAGAAAAAGCCTATATTGATGTTGGAGCGCAATCCCTTGAAGAGATTAAAGCCAAAGGGATTCAGTGGCTAGATCCTGTAGTCCTGAAGCATCAACTGGTGAAATTGGCTGGAGGACAGTTGGCTGGTCCTTATTTAGGTGGAAAGGCTTGTGTGGCGAGTGTGTTAGCTGTGGCTAAGGAGGATGTTTCTTCTTCCCAGAGGCCTCAGACAGAGGTCATTTATGCTTGGCTAGCTCAAAGCAAATTTTTCTCCCGAAGCTTCCGTCAACGGACTTCTTTAGGGGCCATCCAGGCGGCCAGAGTTCTTTCTTCTCCCCAGGTGATTATAGTTTGGCCTCTTCCGGAGGGGGACCCACAGCTGCCCTCAATAGAACTAAATCATGGTCCAGTTTTGTGGTCATCATCAACTCAACTTAAATCTGAAATTGAAGAAGTGGCCCGTTCAAAGAATATCAGTTGGCAAAATTTAAGTGATTTTTCTTCTGCTTTTTTGTGGCCCTTTCAACAAAGTGGCTGTGAGGTCGCTGTATTAGGGTTGCCCGTTCGTTTCCTCGATACGCCCAGCGAAGTTATTGTCCCAAGAGATTGGCAGGCCTTGACAGTGCTTCTCCAAGGTTTAATCCATTCAGGAGGCCGGCCATGACCGTGAAAAAAATATTGATTTTTTTAGTAGGCCTGGGTTGGTTATTTATGGCTTGTTCTTCCACCTCCAAAAGGCCCCAAGAGGCCTGGAATTTCCTTCAGGAATTGTTGCTTCTTCATGGAGTTTCAGGTTATGAGGGAGAAGTGGCTGATTATATCCAAGCTAAATTGCCAGCGGGACTCCCGCTCCAAAGAGATGAGATGGATAACCTCTGGTTTACCGTTGGTCAAGGAAAACCACATCTTTTGTTTGTGGCCCACACAGATGAGTTAGGTTTGGTGGTTACTCAGATTACGGAAAAAGGCCGACTTAAGGTTCAAGGTCGGGGTGGCTTTTTCAGCTTTATGTATGAAGGTTATCCAGTAGTGATTAAAACTGAAAAGGGCCTGCTGGAAGGAGTAGTCGAGCCTCGCTCTGACTATCGACGATTTCCCCCAGAAGAGAAAAAATTTGGTCTAAGTGATTTTGAAATATATCTAGGTGTAGAAACCAGGCAGGAGGCCGAAGCTTTGGGAGTTAAAATCGGTGACTCCATTACTATTCGTAAAGAGGTGGTTAAGATTGGGGATGAGTTAATCTATGCCCGGGCCGTGGATGACCGAGCTGGCTGTGCCGCTCTGTTAGCCGCCGCCTGGCAAATTGAGTGGCCTTTAATTGAAGGAAAAACTATTACTTTTGCCTGGGATGTCCAGGAAGAAATTGGTCTCCGAGGGGCCACCCGCTTAGCGGAAAAGATAAGGCCGGATTATGTTTTTCCGGTGGATACCTTTGTCTCTTCGGCGGGGCCTCTTGATAATCATCGTTTTGGCTGTCTGCCCTTAGGTCAGGGGGCAGTTATCCGGGCTATTGATAGTAGCACGATTTCTCCTCATCAAGCCTGGCCAAAGGTAGTGCAAATCGCCGCCAAAAAAGGTCTGCCTCTCCAATGGGGTAACACTCGGGGTGGAAATGACGGTTCGGCCTTTATGCTGCAGGGGGCAGTCAACATTCCTCTTTCCTGGCCAGGACTTTATTCCCATTCATTTATTGAAAAAATACATCGTTTTGACCTGGAAACTTTGACTAATTTAATTATAGCTCTAGTGGAAGAATTTTAAGAAGAGATAAGAGGTGAGGGGAGAAGCAATCTTCTCCCCTCTTAAAGAGCTAAAAATCTAATTTTAATCTACTTCCGGATAAAGCAGAGCATTGAACAGAAATTTATAAGTTCCGTGGGTTTGAGCTCGATGTTGACAGCGAAAACCGATGAGAACGATGTGGCCTTTCTGGTATTTCAGATCGACGACAGCCGCTTTCCGGGCGATATATTTTTCACCCAGAAGCCAACCGCTGAGGAGGATATCTTCTTTGGGGTAGGCAGCCACAATAGTCCGATCCCATTCCCCGGAAGGAATACTAGTGCGCAAACCTAGGCTGCGGGAGAACATAGCGGCTGCTTCTTCTGGCAATCCGTAACCTAAGGGATGGGTGTTTTTGACTTTGATTCGCAGGAGAGAAGTCGGACAGAAGAATTTATTCCGGTCAACTCTCTGTAAGGCATCGCTTACGGGAGCCTTGAATTCTTTAAAGACCAAACCACAGGCATCATTGAGAGTGACCAGGATGCCTCCTTTAGCCACAAAATCTTTGAGGGCTTCTACTCCTTCTTTGCCAATCCCACCCCGATATTCAGGTGGCATTTCCGTGAAGTACCGAGCATAAGGAGAACTGGAAGAAGGCTTGCCTAACTTGATAATATCGGCATTTTCTGAAGCAAAGACGATGACGTCAAATTTTTTCCGCAGGTCAATCTTTTTTCCTTTCGGGCCTTTAAAGTCTTTATTGTGCAAGGTGGTGTAAGGAATATTGAAGTCATCGAAAACATATCTGGTCCAACCTTCGTCCATGTTAGCCCGCCAGGATTGATAAAGAGCTACCCGGAATTTTTTAAGAGGAGCTTTGGGAATATCGGCGATATCTTTTAAGCCAATTGGTTTGACCCGCCACTTTTTCAAGAGAGGTTGGATGATTTTCTGGACCTCTGTCGTATTTTTCACTAGGAAAGTTCCGGCGGTCAATTCTTGACCGGAGTCGTCCTTGAAGGCTTGAGTGGCTCGATAAACATTAACTTGTCCCTTAAGCAAAGCAAAGGCAAAGGGGAAGGAATTATTATAGCGGGCATCGAAAGCCAGATAAGGAGAGGTAGGAATTTCTGGGGTAGTAGGAAAAGGGATTTTCTCTAGTTTAACCAAATCCGCGGTGAAGGGGTGGTTAATTTGTTCGCAGGTCACTCCCATCTGGATGGGGAGAGTCCAGCCGGCATTATCATAGGGAGGAACAGGGGGACCGCCAGGGTATTGCCTGATGTCAGGATATTTTTGTTTTTCTAGCAGGGCTTGGGCATAAGGACGATAAGGTTGAGCCATCAGGACCACAAAGGAACCAGCTGGGTAGAGTTTGCCATCGACCATGAAATCTTTGGTGGCCTGATGAATCTCCACTCCGCCGAATTGGAGAATATCTAACATCCGTAAAGCAGTCAGATAATCATGCTGGTCTTTGGGAATGATAAAAGCATAGGGTTCGCCTTTAGCCGGCGGCTGACAGAAATCCCGGTTCATTTGGTAGAAGTTGTAGAGGAGGTCTTCTTTGTGGAGATAAGCGGTTTTGACCAGGCTATTGGTCAGGGCTAGTTCATATTCCACGATATCTCTCAGTCGCCACCAACCACCAGGCCAGGGGTCAGGAAACTGCATTCTTTTTTCAATGTAAGATTCGGGTAATTCGTTGGGCTCAATATAAATTGGAGTGGCAATCTTGACCGAAGCCATTTCACTTAGAAGGCCGATACAGTTATGGAGCCAAGAAGTATCGTCGCAGGCACCGATCCACCAACCCGTAAAACTGCGGCCGTGGACTACACCTTTAAAACCTTCTTTCTGCAGGTCGTAAGCCATGTTCATGCCGCAAAGGGCTACGCCCCGCCACAAGAGAGGGTGAACATTGGGTAAGGGTGGGTCCATAAAGGGCGGAATAAAAAGGCGGGCGCCGGTCGAGCCCATCTGATGTTCATCCATATGAATCTGGGGAATCCAGTCATGGTAGAGGACTTTGGTCACGGCTCTGGTTTCTACCAGATTGAACATGAACCAGTCACGGTTATCGTCATGGCCGGCATAGGGATGATAGAGCCAGGGCATGCGGCCGCCCTCGTATTTGGTGCCGACGTATTTCCGATACCATTCCACCACCATCTGTTCACCGTCAGGATTGGTGGAGGGTACCAAGAGAACAATGACATCTTTGAGAATTTTGTCAGCCTCAAAGGGAGTTCGGCCGGTCACCAGATTATAGGCGAACTCCATTGACATCTGGGCGGAGCCGATTTCGGTGGAGTGGATATTACAAGTAATCATAACAATGACTTTACCTTCCTGGGCCAGTTGACGGGCTTCTTCCTCAGAAAGACCACGGGCGTCGCGGAGACGGCGGGCGATCGTCTTATACTTGTCCAGCTGAGCCATATTCTCTTCACTGGTGATGATGGCCATAATTATGGGTTTGCCCAGGGTAGAGCGGCCGATTTCAACGACTTTGATCTTCGGTGATTCCTGGTCGAGCTTCTTAAAATAAGCAGTAATCTGGTTGTAATCAGCTAGTTTCCGGTCAGCCCCCACTTTATGCCCTAGGAAGCTTTCGGGAGAAGTTTGAGCCAGCGTGAGGAGGGGTAGAAGAAGGAGAAGACTGAGTCCTAAAGTGATTAATTTTTTTAACTTCATATAACCCTCCTTGTAAAATATCAGATTTTAATTTCTATCACTCCGCCCTGGTTGTGTCAAGAAGATTTGGAATTATTAAATAAGGACCCGTTGCTGGTAATGAACGATTCTGCTATTATTAGGCCAGGAGGTGAGATGATGTTTTTCTGGGATTATACCTTCTTCTTGTTGATTCCTCCCTTGATTCTGGCTCTCTATGCCCAGCAAAAAGTCAAATCCACCTTCCAACGCTTCAGTCGAGTCATGGCCAGTTCGCGTCGGTCAGCGGCCGAAGTAGCCCGCAGCATTTTAGATGAAGCCGGCGTAGGTGAGGTGAGAGTAGAGAAAGTCCCTGGTCATTTAACCGATCATTATGATCCCAGAAAAAAAGTTTTACGCCTCTCCGAGAGCGTCTATTCTTCATCTTCTTTGGCGGCCTTGGGAGTGGCCGCCCATGAAGCCGGCCACGCCATTCAGCATCACCAGGGATACGCTCCTCTGTATCTGCGGAACGCCATTTATCCTGTGGCCAACCTAGGTTCCAGTCTGGCTTTTCCTTTGTTTTTCATTGGCTTTCTCTTCAGCAGTCAGGGCCCGAGTATTCTTATGGACCTGGGTATTCTTCTTTTCACCGGCGCAGTGGCTTTCAGTGTCATCACTTTACCTGTGGAATTTAATGCTTCTAATCGAGCGCTGAAGATTCTTCATCAGGGTGGTTATCTGCGGGACAAAGAACTGCAAGGGGCAAAACAAGTTTTAAAGGCGGCTGCTCTAACCTATGTCGCCGCCACGGCCATGGCTATTATGCAACTGGTTCGACTGCTGCTTCTGCGCGAATCGCGGCGCTAAGTCATTGACAAATTCCACTGGAGCCAGTAGGATGACCCACAAAGAATGAGGTGAACTTTGAAAGTAAGCAAATTATTGACTTTAGGGTTAATCAGTTTCTGGCTTTGGGGTTGGGTTAGTCGCTTACCGATGAGAGCCCAAGAAAAAGAACCTCAAGTACCACCGGCAATCAAAGTGCCGGTAGAAAAGACACCCCCCTGGTGGCAGAAATTCGAAGTGGAGATTCACTATGGGCAATGGACCTTAGATCCGATTAAAGGACTTTTTGAAGAAGATTTAAAGAAAGATTTAGGCAAAGAAATTCGTAAAGAAGTCACTAATCAGCTCCGTGAGTCTCATCCCTCTCTGCAGCAGACGGATTACACCCAGACTCTGGTATTTGATTCGGGTGGTTCTAATTTCGGCCTGGAAGTACGTTATTATCCTCACGGTCAAGAAGGTGGTTTCAGCTTTGGTTTTTCCATCGAAAAAACGACTATTAGACTCTCGGTGGATGGTGACGTCAAACAGAATTTTAACGATGGGACTCATGCTCAGGTGGATGCGTATGGTTCCCTGGAGATCTTCCCTTGGACGACCAATATCAGTCTGCGTTGGGATTTGCGGCCGGGATGGCGCATTACCCCTTACGCTGTGCTAGGCTTCGGTTTAGGGACTTTAACCGGCGAAATGAGTTATGAATACTCTGGCCGCTATCGCTGGGGAGGGCCAGATGAGACTGTGGAAGACTCGGAAACCAAGACGTTAAAAGAGGCCGAAGAAGAGGTTGATTTTAATATCCCCAACATATTTTTTCTGCTCCAAACTCACCTTGGAGTCAGAGTGAAAATAATAGAACATCTTCACTTGCGAGTCGAAGTCGGTCTTTGGGATGGGCTGCTCTTCCGAGGTGGGCTGGCTTATCGATTTTAATAAGAAAAGCTTATATAATAATTAATTAGCCGAGTTTATAGAGAGAAAAGAGTTAAAATTAAGTGGGACCGTGCTAGATGGGGAGTTAGCGGTGCCCTGTAACCCACAACCCGCTCTAGTGGGGTCGAAGTCCCATCCGAGGCCAGTCCTTGTCTGGACTGTGTTCGGGAAAGTGGCGATGAGGGTAGGGCCCTGCGCAAGGGAGTGCCTGTGAACCCCGTCAGGACCGGGAGGTAGCAGCGGTAGCAGGATTACTTCCTGTGCTGCAGATCAGCCTTGCCTGAGCTGGCTGCCCGAATAACGCAGGTAAGGGGTGGTCGAAGATGGGTGCACGGTCCCTGATTGTAATTGAATTTCGTGCTTAGGGAAGCGTTGAGATATTGGGGGAGCAGGCCTCAGCATCTTTATTATTAATTGTTTAAGCTCTTATCTTACCCCAAAAAAACCTTAGAGCCGAATTTTGCCTCCATTTTTTGACTCATGAGACTAACGAGTCCCTAGCGATGTTCATTCTTCATGGTGTCAGACACCTTAATATTGGTGTCAGACACATTAGTATTGGTGTCAGACACGTTAGTATTGGTGTCAGACACCTTGTTATTATGCGACATCATAAGTATTCCAGGGTGTCTGACACCCTGGGTATTTATCCCCTGAGTATTCACGATTTTTAGATTAATGTTTAGGTATTCATTAGGACCGTCGTGAACCCGTTTTTTCAAGTTTAAAGAAAGATTTATTAAGATTAATCAAAGTTCAAATTTATCAATTTATCTGTCATCTATTTGTTCCCATAAGCATGAATTGAAAGGTAGATGATCAGAGGTTTTGAAGACGTCTACTAAACTCGATTTTTGGGGCCGTATATCGTGGGCAAGGCCTATTTTTAGGATTGATAGCCTGTTAACTGGTTGATGATAAAACAATAGCTGAGTCCAGACGTCCGAAAGAAAAAACAGAAAAGACAAGAAGGAACCAAAGACACCAATAAAGCCTATCTAGGAAAAAGTCTTAAAGAAAGAGTGACTAAGCTAGAATCTTCTGGGCGGACTGAAATAGGTCTTGAACCGGGAGTTGATAAGGGCAGTTTTCTTCACATTGGCGACAACTTAAACATTCTTTAAGCGCTGGTTTGAGACGAGCGTAAGCTTCTTTGGCTAGAGAATATTTCTGCTGAATTTCAAAATAGTAAAGATAACGCAATATGGTTGGCAACGGTATAGATTGAGGGCAGACTTTTTGGCAAGTGCCGCACATTCGACAGGTGAGGTGACTGGTTTGAGCCACCAGGCGATAAAGGTTTTTTCTTTCTGCTCGGCTCAGGTGCTCTCCCACCACGGCCAGGTCTTCTTCCATCTGTTGATAAGTTAACATCTCAGTAACCACTGTCGAGATATAAGGATTGGCCAGCACCCATTTCAACATGGCTTGATAGATGGAGGAGGATTTCGTCTGAAATTGACTTAAGTCCTGGCGCCGGCCACCCACTTTAAGGGCTTTCATAGCCACTAGACCAATGCCCTGGCTAGCAGCCCGGCGGAAAAGGGGTTTTAAACCCGATGTTCCTAGATATTCAGGGTAAGTTCGAATCGGCTTTTCGCCTTTTTTGAGGTCATAAACATTGTAGCCGATTTGAATGACATCATAGAGATTACCTTCAATGGCGGCGGCCATTACTTCCAGGTGGTTCTGGTGGCAGGAAAAACCTTGATAACGATATTTGCCGGCTTTTTTTAAGCGGGCTAAAGCCTCGAGTACCCGCTCGTCGGTCAATTCAGCCGGATGGTTGACTCCATGAATCATGAGCACGTCAATGTAATCAGATTGCAAGCGGCGGAGGCTTCCTTCCACAGTTCTGATGATAGAAGAGACGGTATCCGCCGGCCGCAGGTGGAATTTGGTGGCCACATAGATTTTGTCTCGACCGACTTCCCGACAGAGGCGGCCAATCATTCGTTCCGCATTGCCCCCCTGATAGGTGTGAGAGGAGTCGATATAATTGACGCCCCGGTCAATTATTTCCCGGAAGAGTCCCCATTCGGGCAGAGGGCTGCTGCCCAGGGAAATTTCTGAAACATAAAAGCCTGTCCGACCCAACTGGCGATAAATCATCTCGCCTTTTTTCTTAACTTTAACCGGGGCTGAAACAGAGGACAGGCTGCTTCGAAGCCAAAGAGGCCAAGAAGCCCCCAGATAAAGTGAAGTTTGTAGGAACCAACGCCGCTGGCTCATGTTATGGCTTTTTCTAGTCAAGCAAACCGAGTTCCTTAAGGGCTTGGTTTATTTTAGCTTGACCTTCGGTCGACACAGACAGAAGAGGTGAACGGGTTGGCCCCCCGTAAAGTCCGCGCTGGTCAAGTGCATACTTAATGCCGGGGATACCATATTCTTGAGTCAAGTAAGAGTTTAGAGGAGCCAACTGCAACTGAAGGCGTTGGGCTTCGGTGTGTTTATTTTCTTGGACCAACTGAAATAATCGGCAACAGGGTTCGGGCGCCACAGCTGCTAGAGCCAGAATACCGCCTGAAGCTCCCAGAGTCAGACCGGAATACATCAGGCCTCCTGCCCCAAGAAGAAAACTGAAATCGCTTGGCAGATGGGGTATAGCCTTCACCAGAAAGTTTAGATTGCCCGAACTATCTTTAATGCCGACGATATTAGGGTGTTCAGCCAGTTGAAACAGGGTCTCGAGGTCAAAGCTAATGCCTGTATTTTGAGGAATGTTATAAAGGATGATTGGCTTATTGGCCGCATCCGCTAACCGGAGGTAATGTTCTTTTAAGGCAGTGGGAGTGAGAAGATTTTTGTAATAACTAGGAGTTCGGACCAGAACAGCAGACACTGGAAATTGGGCAACTTGGTTAGTGAATTCAATAGTCAGGCGGGTGCTTTCTCGGGCAGTTCCGACGATAATTTTCTTACCCCTATCGGTCACTTTGACTGCTTCTTCCACCAATTGAAGAGAATCCCGGTCATTGAGGAGAATAGCCTCGCCGGTGGAACCAAGGACAACATATCCGTCTAGAGAAGTTTTGTTATACCAGTTGAGGTTTTGGCGGAAGGCGGTCAAAGATATATCCTCTCCTATTAAAGGAGTGGTCAAGGCGGCAAAAATACCTTTAAATAGTGGTTGGGACATAATTACTCTCCTTTTTTTAATTCAATCTCTCGTAATTCTTTCTCGGTTAAACCAAAGTAATGGCCGAGTTCATGCAGCAAGACCTCTTTAACTTTGGTTTTAATGGCGGCCGGAGTAGGGCAGAGTTTTTCAATGGGCTCTTGAAAGATAAAGATAACATCAGGGGGCAGGTTACCATAATAGGCCCCTCTATTTTTCAAGGGTACACCATGATAAAGCCCTAACAAGAGATGATTATTCCCCACCGGAAATCCTAAGTCAGCTGAGGGGCGGTCTTCCACGATAATGGCTACATTGGCGATTAAATCTTTAAATTTTTGCGGAATTTCTTGAAAGGCTGCCTGAACAAGACGGATGAATTTTTCTCTCTCCATGATTGGCCAAGGTTAACGTTCAAACCCCTGACGGGCGGGGACTTTCTGTTGATAGTAATGTTTTATTTCTTTCATTTCGGTCACCAGATCGGCCCGCTCACAGACTGATTCCGGGGCGTAACGGCCGGTTAGGATAATCTCCACTCCGTTGGGTTTAGCCTCTAGGAATTGGAGGAGTTCCTCTTCTGTGATGAGCTGAAAATATAGAGCCACGTTAATTTCGTCGAGAACGATGAGCTCGTATTGCCCAGAAAGCATAGCTTTTCGGCATTTAGCCAAGCCTTCTTTGGCCCGGCGGATATCTTCTTGGTCAGGGTTGCGAGTCACATGGATGAAGCCCCGTCGGCCGAATTGTTCCAGAGTAATGTAGTCTTTAAGTTTTTCTAGACTATGGAGCTCACCGTAGTCCTGGCCTTTGAGAAATTGGCCAAAGTAAGTTTTATAGCCGTGGCCGGCGGCCCGTAAAGCTAAACCCAAAGCCGCGGTAGTTTTGCCCTTGCCGTTACCCGTATAGACCTGAATATAGCCTTTATCTTTGAGACTCATGATTAACCATCTCCGCCGTAAACTATAGGCAAAGCTAAGCTAAGAGTCAACTATTGGAGAGGTCAGGCCCTCCCTTTTACTTTTATTTAAGATACGCTTCCCTAAATCAGGTCAGAATATTTTGAGGTTGGTCTTTACGGTTCATAAATTATTCAACCCTGACTCAGAACCGTCTGCAATGCGGTCAGATCCGCACCTTTCACCTTTATTCTATTTAAGACGATAAAAAGCCTCTCCTTTATCTTGTCAAAATTTAAGCCTTCTTGGGGTCTTCTATCTGAAATAATTTTTCCTATCCTTTTTGCCTTTCGCGGCTATTTTGGCTTTTTGAATATATAAATAATGTAAAAGCTTAATATTATTATATTTATATTTTTGTTTATTTTAAGCATTTATTAAAGAAAAAACTAACTTGGGGGGGAAAGAGGGTTAAAGGTTAAAACTAGTCCTCACAATTAACCAAGTCTTACTCTGAAACTGAATAAATCCTGGGTAATTCATAGAAAGAGATCTTTTCCTTCATAACGTATTGATATATAATACGTTAGAAAAAAAGAAAGAGGGAACAGCCAAAAAAATTTTGACCAATCACCTGCTAAGATTTTTGGCTGTTCTTGGATCAAATTTTTTTAATTAATAGATCAGGTAAATATGTCAAATCAGGTGGGAAAAGTTGGTCCCGTTAGATAGAATTCCTCCTTTTCTTTCATGGCTCATCGCAAAAATGAATACCTCATAGTTTAAAATATTTATTAAGAAATAGTTCAGCTCACCATATCCATAGATCCTTCGTTTGACTCCATATCCGGCTTTAAATGACAGCATTGCTCC
>QMPV01000022.1 GCA_003648765.1 Candidatus Aminicenantota bacterium | reverse complement strand
GTGTTATAAACATCATATTCGCTTTCCTCCCGAGAAGGGTAGCCAGAGAGGCCCTGATATTTTCTGATTGTAGGAAAGCGATCCTTCCTTCCAGTGACGATTTTGTGGGTGTAACATTGATGTCCGACATCCCAAATAATTTTATCTTGCGGGGCATTAAAGACACGGTGAAGGGCCAAAGTCAACTCAACTGCCCCTAAATTGGGCGCTAAATGGCCGCCATTTTCTGAAACTATTTCAATAATATAATTTCTTATTTCTCGGGCTAACTTGTTCAGTTCTTTAAGAGATAGTTTTTTTAAATCCTGGGGAGTCTCAATACGTTCCAGAATTTCTCTCTTCATCTTAATTCTCCAAACGAAGCATTTCGGCTAAATAAATCAGTTCGTGACTATTAATTCCTCCCTCTTGTAAAATCTTTATAGCTTCATTCAGATATTGGTTTAAAAGAGAGCGAGTCCTTTCTTCGCCAAAGACTAAAGTGAAATTGGGAGAATCATTTTTACCTGCGGCTTGTTCATCCTGTTTCCAATCAAAAAGATCGTCCCGCAGTTGAAAAGCATAACCTAATTTCTCTCCAAAGGAAGATAATATCTGGATTTGCCTGGAAGAGGCACCGCCTATTATTCCACCAGCGACCACTGAAAAAATGATTAAATTACCTGTTTTCTTTTTGACCATTTCCAAAAACTCAGCTTCATTCTGGTCTTCAGCGGAAAAATATAAATCACGAATCTGCCCGCCGATCATACCCTCCACTCCCGCTGATCGGCTTAACCAACGGATTATCTCTTCTTTAACGGCCGACTTCTTGGGAGGAAAAGGAGCCTCAGCCACCACTTGAAAAGCTAAAGTCAAAAGAGCATCGCCAGTCAACAAAGCCAAAGCTTCGTCGAAAGCTCGATGCAAAGAAGGTCGACCACGACGAAAATCATCATCATCCATAGCGGGTAAATCATCGTGGATAAGTGAGTAATTGTGAATATATTCAACCGCACAAGCTACAGGGAGGAGTTCTTCTTCTGGGGCTTGATAATAATGACCAGCACTCATGAGGAGCAACGGTCGATATCTTTTCCCGCCAGAAAAAACAGCATAATGCATTGCCTCATAAATACTTCTCTCCCCTTTGGGTAAGAAGGCTTCCAGGGCTTCCTCTATTCTTTGCCGCCACCCTTGCAAAAGAGTGATTGTTGCCTCCATCTTTAACTTGCCTCTTATGTTGATCTGAACTTTTTCCCTTATTTCAATCAGGTTAAAAAGGTAAATCTTCGTCCTCTTCCCCCGTTACTTCCTCCTTACTTTCACTGACTTCATGGCGTTTCGCCACATCGAATGGTTGGGGCTTTAACCCTCCTTCTTCGTCTTTCAATAGAATCTCGACCTTTTTTTCGGCTTTTTCCAATTCTTCCCTTAAGAATCTAGCTAGTTTAACACCCTCTTCAAAAAGCCTCAAGCTCTCTTCTAGAGTCAACTCCTCCCCTTCTAAACGTTCGACAATCTTTTCTAATTCCTCCAGAGCTTTTTCAAAACTAAGATTTTTCATTTTGTCTCCTTAGAAAGCATGGACTCTATAGTTTTCAGGGCATCTACCTGCTGAACTAAACAGGTAAGTTCTCCCCGATAAAACCTCACCAGAATCTCATCCTTAACCAAAACATCGCTGGCCTGACGGATGAGTTTTTCTCCATCTTTTTGCCAACAAAGGGCATAACCCTTCCGAAGAACTGACAACGGGCTAACTCCATCTAATTGAGTAGCCACTTTGTCCCACTTCGATTTCAATCCGGCTAATTTTTTCCTTATTGAATTAGACATCTTTTCTTTTAAAAGTCTTACTCGTGCCTGCCAAGCTTTAATCTCTTGATAAATACCCACAATTTGCTTTCTCGCCCTGCCTTCCAGCTCATCCACTCTTTGACCAAGAGTTAAAAGTCTCATCCTGAAATTTTGGAAAGCTCGATGTTGAATACGCAAGAAAACGTCATGCCTTTGCTTTTGCAAAATCGCCTGAATTCGCTGGGAAAGACGCCGAGCCAGATTGCCAATTCTCTCTTCAAACGCCTGCTCTTTCTCAATCAGCATCTCGGCCGCAGCTGAAGGAGTTGAAGCCCGAACATCCGCTACAAAATCAGCAATAGTAAAATCAATCTCATGCCCCACGGCTGAGATGATAGGGATCGGACAAGCAAAAATGGCCCGCGCCACACTCTCTTCGTTAAAAGCCCATAAATCTTCAATCGAGCCTCCTCCTCGGCCCACTATAATCGCGTCCAAATCTGGAATTTGGCTTAAAAACCGAATACCTTCCACAATTTCAGCCGCCGCGCCCTCACCTTGGACTCTTACTGGATAAATAAGAATGTGCAACCGGGCAAATCGCCTCTCTAATGTTCGTAAAATATCCACAATGGCTGCTCCATGAGGTGAAGTCACCACGCCTACTTTCTTAGGTAAGAGAGGTAGTTTCTTCTTTAATTCTTTAGCAAACAAACCTTCTTTTTCTAATTTAGCTCTAAGTTGCTCAAAAGCCAGCTGGAGAGCTCCTTTACCTCGAGGTAAGACTTCCTCAACAATGATTTGATACTCTCCCCTCGGCTCATAGACTGTAATAGCTCCCCGACAGACCACTTTCAAACCATCCTGTAGTTCAAAAGCTACTCGCTGAGCGGCTGAACGGAATAAAACCGCCTTCAACTGAGCTTGGCTATCTTTCAAAGTAAAATAAACATGTCCGGAATGATAAGGGCGAAAATTGGAAATTTCTCCCTCTACCCAGACCTCTGGAAAAAGGGTTTCCAGTTCCTGCTTAATTAACTGAGTTAATTGAGAAACAGTTAGAACTTTTCTTTCTTGGCCCATTAATTCAGGAGGCTTCACTTTCTTCCTCGATTACCTCTGTTTTGATAGTCAGGGCCCGGCCCGAAAGGGAATCAATCTCTACATAAGCCGCCATCAGGACGAGTCGCCCTTTAGCCGGCTCAAAACGTTGAGGACGGCCCGACAAGAAACGTTGCAAAGCTTGTTCCCGTTTAACACCAATTATTGAATCCCTCCCACCAACCATACCCACATCCGTGACAAAGGCCGTTCCCTGGGGAAGCACCCGACCATCAGCCGTGGGAACATGAGTGTGGGTTCCCAAAACAGCTGAGACTCGGCCGTCCAAGTACCAGCCCATAGCTTGTTTTTCTGAAGTAGCTTCAGCGTGAAAATCAACTATAATAATGGGTGTTTTTTCCCGAAGACGAGCAATTTCTTCATCAGCCCGGCGAAAAGGACAATCAATCGGTTCCATAAAAACTCTTCCTTGGAGATTCAACACGGCTACGGGATACCCGTTTTTATCGGGAATAACTGTTGTGCCTTGACCGGGGTTTTCGGGAGGATAATTGGCTGGACGAAGAATCCGGTTAGTCTTGTCCAACATAGGCAAAATCTCTTTCTTATCCCAAATATGATTCCCCGTAGTGATTACATCAAAATATTCAAAAAGTTCCTGGGCCACTTTTTCTGTAAGACCTACCCCCCCGGCGGCATTCTCACCGTTAGCCATAACTACCGTGGGATCGTATTGACTAATCAAGCCAGGCAGAAGACGGCGCATCGCCTGTCGCCCGGGACGACCAATTAGGTCCCCTAAAAATAACAATCTAACTTTATCGGGCATATTCTACCGCTCTCATTTCCCGAATAACGGTCACTTTTATCTGCCCAGGGTAATCCAACTCTTCTTTAATCCGACGGGCTACATCCTTAGCGGTTAAAGCCGCTCTTTCATCAGAAATCTTCTGACTTTCAACAATAATTCGGATCTCTCGGCCGGCCTGAAGGGCAAAAGCTTTGGCCACTCCCTCAAATGACTTGGCTATCTCTTCCAACTTTTCTAAACGCTTAATATAGGTTTCTAGCAACTCCCGCCGAGCGCCAGGTCGAGCTGCGGATAAGGTATCTGCCGCCTGGACCAGCACCGCTTCTACTGAGGGAAAGTCAACATCCCGATGATGAGAGGCAATAGCTTGAATGACCGCTTCTGACTCTCCATATTTACGAGCTAACTCTACACTCAATTCGGTATGGGTGCCTTCTATCTCACGATCCACAGCTTTACCAATATCATGCAACAATCCAGCCCGCAGAGCCACCTTTTCATCCGCTCCTAGTTCCCGAGCCATTATGGCCGCTAGATAAGCAACTTCTTTAGAATGCTGCAAGACATTCTGACCATAACTTGTCCGATATTTTAATTTACCTAAAAGTTTAACTAATTCGGGATGAATATCCTGAATGCGTAATTCCAGGATCACCGACTCACCTTCTTGTTTGATTTTTTCTTCCAGTTCTTCTTTAACCGCTTCCACCACTTCCTCAATTCGGGCGGGATGAATTCGGCCATCCATGACTAATTTTTCAATGGCCATCCGGGCCATTTCCCGACGAATAGGATCGAAACTGGAAAGAATAACTGCTTCTGGAGTATCGTCGACAATAATGTCCACCCCGGTAGCCAATTCCAAAGCTCTAATATTCCGGCCCTCCCGACCAATTATCCGACCCTTCATATCATCAGAGGGGAGGTCGACCACCGAGACGGTGGTTTCCACAACATGTTCTGCGGCTGAGCGCTGAATAGCCTGACTAATTATCTCCCGAGCCAGAGCCTGACTTTTCTCTCTGGTTTCTTCCTCAATCCTTCGGAGAGTCTGGACCGCTTCCAACCGGGCTTCATCCTCAATCCTTTTCTGCAATTCTCGTTTGGCCTCTTCCTGGGTCAGGTGAGAAACCCTTTCCAGTTCTTCAATAACTTCGTTCATCTTCTGACGATATTCTTCTTCTCTCTGCTGTAACTCTCTCTCTTTCTGATAAAGAGTTCTCTCTTTATGAGAAAAATCTCTTTCCTTTCTTTCCAGAAGTTGATATTTCCTCTCTAGATTCTCTTCTTTCCGGAGTAAACGACGCTCCATATCATTAAGTTTACGCTGCTGATGGCGCGTCTGCCGCTCAAAATCGGTTTTAAGACGGATAAATTTTTCTTTGGCCTCTAAAGTGGCTTCTTTCTTTAGTTTTTCTGCCTCTTCTCGCGCTTTACTTAATATTTCCTGGGCTTCCTGTTTGGCCTTAAATAACATTCTCGCCCCAGCTGATTTCTGAACCAGCAGCCAAATTACTGCCCCGGCCAAAACAACTATGACGGTAATTAAGACGCCTGTTAATGTACTCACTCTGACTACCTCCTTTTCGGGGCGTCAAAGGAGAGGGGATTAGGAGGGCAACAGGGAACTCGGTCAGAAATTCCTTTTCAGCTGATGTTTAACCTCGATTTGGCTCTCTCAAAATCGATTCATTCAGCCCGGTTTTAAACTCCACACGCCCTTTTTGCGGTGGTGCACCCAGGATTATTCCTGGCCAAGTTCCCTTTGTCTCTTTATGTATTCGCATCTTTTAAGAGATTGTCCTCCAAACATTCTATTTCCGATTCAATTTGGCCAATGACTTCGTTCATTTGTTCGAGCTTTTTTTGAACTACAAAGTATTCATCAGCAATGTTCAAAGCGGCCAAAACCGCTATTTTAACCATATCGGCTGACTTTGATTTCACTGCTACTTCTCTCATTTTCTGATCTACATACGAAGTCAAATGGCTTATATATTCTTCATCCTCTTCTCCTTTGACCCGTATTCTATATTTCTGTCCATAAATCTCAATTTCCAAAATTTTGTCAATCATATGCCCAATTCATCAATTTGAGCAATAAGTGCCTCCACTTTAGCTCTAATTTCTTCCCTTTCCCTCTCCATTTCTTTCAAATGTTCATCAAGACGGGAAAACTTAGTAGTTTGACTTTCATACTCCTTCTTCACCGCCTGCAGCTCTTTAATTTTCTTTTTTAAAGCCGCATTCTCAGCTAAAGTTTTATTCAAAAAATCAACTAATTTGGAAATCTTCCCTTCCAAAATTTTAATTCTTTCCAGTTCACTTGTCAATTTTCCCTCCTTCCCTTAATTGGAAACCAAACTCGCTCTTTAAAGAGCGAATTATCCGCTCCATTAAATTATCCACTTCTTCCGCTTCCAGAGTTCTTTCAGGGTGCCGAAAAACAAAACGAAAAGAAAGGCTGACCTTGCCCTGGGGGATGGAGGCACCGGTGAACCGGTCATATAACTCAAACTTTTCCAGCCAGGGAATTTCTCGACTTTCCAGAAAGCTTCTAACCTGTTGATAAGGCAGTCCTGCTTCCACTAGAAAAGAAGCATCGCGAATAACGGCTGGAAACTTAACTACAGGCTGAAAATGAAAAGCCCGAGGTTGCTTACTGATCAAGTAGCCAATGTCAAATTCTGCCACCCAAACATCCTGTTTAAGTTCATATTTACGACCAATTTCCTCTCGGAGCAAACCAAGAAACCCCAGAGGTTCTCCCTTATAAGAGACAATTAAAGAAAGTCCGTTTTCACACCAAGGATGTTCTTTCTGAACAAAATTGACTGGTTCATACCGGAGCAAAGAAAAAAGGTCCTCAACTGCTCCTTTTAACCAAAAGAAATCGCTCTTTTCCCGAAGAGAAGACCAGTGTTTAGTCTCTCTCCAGCCAGTGCTCACTAATCCCAGAGATAACCGTTCCTGCGTGACATCATTTTTCCAGAAATATATTTTTCCCCATTCAAAAAGATGAACTCCTTCGGCTCCTCGATTGAGGTTATAGGCAACATTGCTGATTAAACCAGGTAACAAAGTTGTCCTCATCAAGGCTGATCGACTGGAAACCGGATTACGCAATCGGACCGGCTTTCTGGCCTGAGCAAAACAGTCATTATCTTCCTCACTCATAAAACTAAAATTCAAAACTTCATTAAATCCATAATGAAAAAGGAGATACCGCATCCTTTGAATTGTCTTGCGAAGGGGGGAAAGCGGTGGTTCGAGTTGTTTTAAAGGGGGGAAGGCTGAAGGAATCTGGTCATATCCAAAAAAGCGGGCCACTTCCTCAATTAAGTCAGCTTCTCGTTCAATATCTACCCGATGGTAAGGAACCAGAATTTTCCAGCAACCAGGTTGAGTAGTTTCGACCCCGAACTGGAGGGCCTGAAAAATTGATTCAATCTTTTCTGAAGGAACTTCGACTCCTAGCAACTCATGGACCCGATGATGACGAAGTATTAGTGTTTTTTTCTTGCGAGGATGAGGGTAGATATCAATTAAGCCGCGCGTGGCTTTCCCGCCAAACTGACTCAAGAGAGAAGCTACCATCAAAGCTCCTCGAGGAGGGAAGGAAATATCTGCTCCTCGTTCAAAGCGGTAAGAAGCATCTGTCTGCAGTCCCAACTTTTTAGCCGTCATTCGGACAGAAATGGGGTCAAAATAAGCACATTCAATAAAAACATCCTGGGTTTCCTCAGTTACTGCTGAATTTTCTCCCCCAATAATCCCGGCCAGAGCCACCGGTTTCTGCTCATCGGCAATGACCATCATCTCCGGTGAAAGCTGAAGGTCCGTACCGTCTAAAGTGCGGAAAGACTCATCTTTCTTAGCCTGCCTGACAATTATTTTCCGCCCCGCTAACTTATCTAAGTCAAAAGCATGAATAGGTTGAGCTGTGGCGTAAAGCACATAATTAGTTACATCCACCACATTATTGATGGTTTTTAGACCTACAGCCCGGAGTCGCCGTTGTAACCATTCTGGCGAAGGGCCAACCTTCACTCCCCGAACCACCAAGCCACAGTAACGAGGGCAAAGCTCCTCAACAAATACTTGAACATCCACTACTTCTTCAGTTTTCTCTGAAATCTCAGCCAGCGGCCATTGTTGTTCTTTTAAAGACTGACCCAAAACTGCAGCTAGCTCTCGGGCTATCCCTAAATGACCCAAAGTATCTGGGCGATTAGCGTAAGTCTCAATCTCCAGAACAAGATCGCCCTCTTCCCAGCTAAATTCATCAACAACTAAGCCAATCGAATTCAGTACCCGAATAAGCTCTTCGGGAGAGATGTTCAGTTCAATAAAATCTTTCAACCATTCAAGACTTATTCTCATTGTTTCAAAAACTGCCTTAAAAATCTTAGATCATTTTCATAAAAAGAACGCATATCAGTGATCTGGTAAATAAACATGGCTGTCCGGTCAATACCCATCCCAAAAGCAAAACCTGAATATTTTTCAGGATCAATATTAACATTTTTCAGTACTTGCGGGTCCACCATTCCCGCCCCCAAAATCTCAATCCAGCCACTGCCGCGACAAACCCGACAATCGCTATCTTCACCATGACAGACAGTACAACTGATGTCTACTTCAGCCGAAGGTTCGGTGAAGGGAAAAAAGCTGGGGCGAAATCGTATCTTGATCCTCTCGCTGAAAAGTCGGCGCAGGAAACTCTCTAAGGTTCCCTTGAGATGAGCAAAGGTGATCCCTACATCAACCACCAAACCTTCCACCTGGAAAAACATGGGTAAATGAGTCGGGTCAGGAGTCTCTTTGCGAAAGACCCGCCCGGGAATAATTATCCGGATAGGCGGCTTCTTCTTTTCCATAGCTCTGATTTGAACTGGCGAAGTGTGCGTCCGCAACAACAGATCATCCCGTCCCTCAACATAAATTGTGTCCCAATCATCCCGGGCTGGATGGTGGGGCGGAAAATTTAGAGCTTCAAAGTTATAATAATCCGTCTCAATTTCAGGTCCATCTTCTATTGAAAAACCCATTTGGTAAAAAATGTTTTCAATCTCCTCTTGGAACTTGATAATCGGGTGAGGAGCTCCCAAGGGAAGGGTCTTCCCGGGAAGGGTAATGTCAATTCCCGGCAACCGCTTGGCTACCGCAGTCATACTTTGAGCTGTCTCTTCCAGACGGGCTGTGATGTAATTCTTGAGTTCGTTTATTTCTTTACCAATTAGAGGTCTTTGCTGGGGAGAAAGATCTCTTAATGACTCAATCAACTTGGTCAGATAACCCCTTTTTCTTCCCAGAAATTGAACCCTCAGCTCCTGTAATTCCTGGGGGGTTTTAACATTTTTAATCGCCTCATCAAACTTGAGTCGGTATTGTTTTATTTTTTCTCGTAATTCTTCCATTCTCCCGAGGCTCAAGAAACGCTTTTAACCTGCTCAACTAACCGGGCAAATGTCTGGGGATGATTAACAGCTAGATCAGCCAGGATTTTTCGGTCAAGTTCAATATTCCGCTGTTTTAAGCCATGGATAAACTGATTGTAACTCAAACCATAACTTTCTGAAGCTGCCTTAATCCTGATGATCCACAGGCGCCGGAACTCTCTTTTTCTGGCTCGCCGGTCTCGATAGGCATACTGCAAAGCCTTTTCGACAGCTTCTTTAGCCGTCCGGTAATTGTGGCTACGCGCACCCCAATAGCCCTTGGCTAATTCCAGAATTTTGGCTCTTCTTCGTCGTCTTTTTGGGCCTCTTTTGACTCTGGGCATTTGGCTCCTCCTTTGTCAGGAACTTCGATATCCTTTTTCTTCCTTTTGTCTGGTTCCCGATAATTAAATTATACAATTAAAAGGCGTAAGGCAGCATTTTTTTGACTTTATCTTTATCTACCTTACTGACTAGAGTTAGCTTCCCTAAATTTCTTTTTCTCTTCGCCGATTTTTTGGTTAGGATATGACTTTTATTTGACTTCTGGTGAAGTATTTTCTTTTTGGCTGTCACTTTGAATCGTTTCTTGGCTCCGCGGTGAGTTTTTAGTTTTGGCATCTTTTCCTCCTGTCTTTTTGGGCGCGACCAGAACTGAGACGGCCCAAGGCTGCTCTTTAAAATCACCGTCTTTTTGGCCGAGGTCTTGAATATCGGTAAAGACTCGATCTATTACCTGATAAGCCATCTCAGGCTTGTACTTTTCCCGTCCCCTGAGCATGATGGTTATTTTAACTTTGTGACCATCTTCGAGAAAACGTCTAATATGTTTGACTTTGAACGTGTAATCATGGATGCTTATTTTTGGCCGGAACTTAATCTCTTTAACTTGGACCTGCTTCTGATGACGCTTGGCTTCCTGAGCTTTCTTATGCAATTCATAAAGAAACTTACCGTAATCCATTATCCGGCAAACTGGGGGATTAGCCTGGGGGGCGACCTCAACCAAATCCAGCTCCTTTTCCCGCGCTAAGGCCAGAGCTTCTGAGAGAGACATAATTCCCAATTGCTTCTTGTCCTCATCGATTAATCTTACTTCTCGCGCTCGAATCATTTCATTTATCCGATGGGGTTTTTCCTTTCTTTTAACGGGTCCAAATCTGCGCCTTCTGATGATTAACCTCCTTAAAAATCGTAAGTGATTGATTTATTCTTAATCAAATTTTTAATTTTTTCAAGGAATTTGCTGACTTTTATCTCTCCTTTATCGCCCACGGTGTGGACCCTTAAAGAGACACTCTCATTGGCCACCTCCTTATCTCCCACAATCAAGATGGTCGGAACTTTCTCCATCTCAGCTTCTCTGATTTTATGGCCGATTTTCTCCCGGCGGGCATTGACCACACTCCGGAGACCTTCCCGGCGAAATCTCTGGTCAAGTTGCTCGGCATATTCATTATGACGATCAGCAATGGGCAAAATACTCACCTGAACTGGGGCCAGCCAAAGAGGAAAATTACCCTTATAGTGTTCGATCAAAATACCAAAAAATCTCTCGAGTGACCCCAGAATGGCTCGATGAATGAGAAAGGGTCGATGCGGCTGGCCATCTTCTCCGGTATAATTCAGGTCAAATCTTTCGGCTAGATTAAAATCCAGCTGGATAGTCGTACATTGCCAAGAACGACCGAGAGCATCCTTAATCTTAATATCTATCTTCGGGCCATAAAACACTCCCTCTCCTTCATCAATTTGATAAGACAGGCCTTTCGCCTCCAACGCTTTCTTCAAGGCTTCGGTGGCTTTTTCCCAATCTTCCAGTCGGCCCACATATTTTTCCGGACGAGTGGAGAGGAAAACATCAAACTCACTAAAGCCAAATGTCTGCAACATCCGCATGGCTAGCGAAATGACCCGAGTTATTTCTTCCTCTAGCTGATCGCCCCGGCAAAAAATATGGGCATCATCTTGGGTAAATCCTCTGACTCGAAGTAATCCATGAAGGACCCCGCTTCTCTCATAGCGATAGACTGTGCCTAATTCAGCCCAGCGTAGAGGCAGGTCACGATAGCTTCTCAGCCGGCTTTTATAAACCATAATGTGAAAAGGGCAGTTCATGGGTTTGAGTTCGTACTCAATGCCTTCACTTTGAAAGGGCGGGTACATAGCTTCATAAAATTCCACATGACCACTGGTCCGCCAGACATCCAGCTTGGCAATATGGGGAGTATAAAGAAACTCGTAACCATCCTGAAAATGTTCCTCCTGCCAATAATGCTCCAGTTCACGCCGTATAGCGCCCCCCTTCGGATGCCAAAGAACCAACCCCGGTCCCACCAATTCGTTGAAACTGAATAAATCAAGATCAACTCCTAGCCGGCGATGGTCTCGGTGACGGGCTTCTTCTAGAAAATGTAAATAGTTATCTAGATCCTCTTGGGTAAAAAAGGCAGTGCCGTAAATCCGCTGCAATTGCGGTCCACTCTCGTCCCCTCTCCAGTAAGCTCCAGAGACCGAAAGTAATTTGAAATATTTAATTGCTCCGGTTGAGGGTAGATGAGGGCCTAGACAAAAATCAATAAAATTATCTTGTCGATAGCAGGAAACCTGGTCACCGCCTTTCTCCTCAATCAATTCTACTTTCAGTTTTTGACCCATTTTTTGGAAAAGTTCAATGGCTTCTTTTTTATCAAGCACAATTTTTTCTATCGGAATATCAGCCGCCGCCAATTCCCTCATCCTTTTCTCAATAGCCTGGAGGTCTTCAGGGGTAAAAGGTTTGTCTCTTAAAAAATCATAATAAAATCCATTTTCCACGGCCGGACCTATCCCCACCTGGGTGCCCGGGAATAGATCTAGCACCGCGTGAGCTAAGAGATGGGCCGCACTATGTCGGAGTACTTCCAGACTATTAATGGAATGGCCATCTCCCTTTGTCTTTCCAGAACTCTCTTTTTTGCCTTGACTCATCGAAAAATTCCTCTTCTTTATCCAAAATAATTAGAATTTAATCCAAGGGGAAGTCAGATGTAATCTCTGAAAAATCCCCCTCCAGGCGGAAACAGACATCTATATAATCATCTCTCTTTCATCAACAATCCAGTCTTCTCTCCTTCTCTCCATTGACCGGGAAATCTTTCCTGTCAGACGGAGAAAAAGAAATGGTAGGCGCGGAGGGGATCGAACCCTCGACCTCTTCCGCGTCAAGGAAGCACTCTTCCACTGAGCTACGCGCCTCCACTAAATCCCTAATATATTAATCATTTAATTCTCCCCTGTCAATACCAGACAAAGATAGGCGCCAGTCAGGTTGTCAATCAAACTACATCTAGTCAAAAAGACTTTCTCCCACCAAGTGGACCTTGCCTTTCTCAGGTCTTTAAATTTTTTCCTAAGGAGTGGTGAGGGAGTCTTTACGGCTCCCTCAGGATTATTTATACTCAGGAAGGAGGTATAAGACATGATCGGCTTGATCTCCGACAGTCATGACAACCTGGAGGCCCTTCGACAAATCGTAGAGATTTTCAACCACTTAGAGTGTTCTTTGGTTATTCACGCGGGTGATTTCGTGGCTCCTTTCGCCGCCCGGGAGCTGAGCCGTCTCCGTTGCCCGCTCCAAGCGGTCTTCGGCAACTGTGACGGGGAGAAAGAAGGATTAAAAAAAGCTATAAATGGCTGGGGCCATATTCAACCAGCGCCGTCAGAATTCAAGGCCGCTGGATTAAGGTTCCACCTGCGTCATATTCCTCTTCCTGAGGAAAAACTCATCTCTCTCCAGGGAAAAGTGGATGTTTATCTCTTTGGCCATACCCATAAGCCGCTGATTGAAAAAAGAGAAGAACTCCTCATAATCAATCCGGGTGAGGCGGGAGGGTGGTTAACCGGGCAATGTTCCTATGCTCTTTTGGAGCCAACTACTAAAGAAGTCACCCTTCACTATTTATGAAACCAAAATATAATTTTTGATGGTAAAATTACGTGGTAAAACTAAAAAACGGAGGCTAGAATTGGCGGGTAACGGCTTGGCTTTAAAAGGGCGTGAAAAACCCAGATATTTCCCCGGCCAAAATGCCTCTTGCCAGGCTAGCCCGTTAGAGCTTATATAGGAGTCCAAGAAACTGTCTAATTATTATGGTTCATCACGGAAAAAATCATTTATTTCAAACACCTTCAACTGGAGGCTCTGGGATGACTCGAGGCATTAATCGGCGCCAGAAACCCGCTTGGCAGATAATCCGGCGCCGGCCTCACTCTAAACCGACTCCCCCTAAGCCGACAGCCCCTTCTTCTAATAAACCCGCCAAGTTCCCCCGGAAAAACAAATAAATCCCTTTTCTCTTGAAGAAATCTTCCCTCAAATTAATTCCGACAAGCACCACTCTGCCGTCCCACAAAAAAGTCTCGAGGACCTTCCCCTCATCCCCTTTATTGCATAATTTAGTCCCCTGTATTATACTTATAAATTCTTTTTGAATATTAAATTGTTTTTATTGTTTTATTTATCATTTTCAGTAAAGGAGTTGATCTTATGAAAAAAGTTATCATTATGGGAGCTGCTGGAAGAGATTTCCACAATTTCAATGTCTTTTTCCGTGACCATGACAACTATCAGGTAGTGGCTTTCACCGCCACTCAGATTCCGGATATTGAGGGCCGGAAATATCCTCCCAGTTTAGCGGGTCAATTATATCCAGATGGAATTCCTATTTATCCTGAAGAACAACTAACTGAATTAATAAAAAAATACGATGTGGACGAAGTCTTTTTCTCCTACAGCGACGTCCCCCATGAATACGTCATGAATAAGGCTTCAGAAGTTATGGCGGCGGGGGCTAGTTTTGTGCTTCTCGGCCCCAAAGAGACCATGCTCAAGAGCCGCCGACCGGTCATTTCGGTCTGTGCTGTGAGAACGGGCTGCGGCAAAAGCCAAACCACCCGCAAAATTGCTCTTCTGCTGCGGGACAAAGGTCGCCGGGTAGTGGTCATCCGCCATCCTATGCCTTACGGTGACTTGGAGAAACAAAGAGTCCAGCGCTTCGCCACCTATGAGGATATGATCGAGCAAAAATGTACCATCGAAGAAATGGAAGAATATGAACCTCATATCCGCAACGGCATCGTGGTTTATGCCGGCGTAGACTATGCCGATATCCTTAAACAGGCCGAGGAAGAAGCTGATATCATCCTCTGGGACGGCGGCAATAATGATATTCCTTTCTACCAAGCTGACTTGGAAATCGTTGTGGTTGACCCTCACCGGCCAGGCCATGAATTGAAATATCATCCAGGCGAAACCAACTTCCGGCGGGCCGATGTCTTGGTTATTAATAAAATTGAGACCGCCAAACCCGAAAACGTGGATATTGTGCTGGAGAACGCCCGTCGGTATAATCCTTCAGCCGTCATTGTTAAAGCCAAATCGCCCATCTTTGTTCAGGATGGAGCGGCCATTAAAGGGAAAAAGGTTTTGGTCATTGAAGACGGCCCGACGCTGACCCACGGTGAGATGCCCTACGGGGCCGGAGTGATTGCCGCGGAAAAATATGGCGCAGCTGAACTGATCGACCCCCGTCCCTACGCTGTGGGTAGCATTAAAGCCACCTTCGCCAAATATACTCATCTCGACCGGGTGTTGCCGGCCATGGGCTATGGAGAAAAACAAATTCAGGAACTGGCCGCCACTATAGAGCAGGTGCCGTGCGACCTGGTCATTGGGGCCACGCCGATTGATCTAGGCCGGTTGATTAAAACCTCCAAACCACTGCTGCGGGTAACCTACGAACTCGAAGAAATCGGCTCACCTAATTTAAAGGAAGTTCTTGAGAGGTTCTAATGAATCGGAAAAAAGCTCTGATCGCCTTCGGCGGCAACGCTATCCTGCCCAGCCATCAAAAAGGGCTGCAGTCTGAACAAATGAAAAATGCCCAGAAGGCGGCCAAGCTGATGACTCATATTGTCCAGAAAGGCTATGAGTTGATTATTGTTCATGGGAATGGGCCTCAGGTGGGGAATTTGCTTATCCAGATGGAAGAAGCCGTGACCAAGGTCCCGCCTTTCACCCTGGAAGTCTGCGATGCCATGACCGAAGGGAGTATGGGCTTTATGCTGGAAAAGGCCATCATCAACGAATTGCGCAAAAAATCAATCGATAAAGAAGTGGCTACCCTGATTACTCAGGTTGTAGTCGATCGACATGATCCTGCCTTTCATAATCCCACCAAGCCTATCGGACCGTTTTATACCAAATATCGAGCTCAAATGCTCATCCGTCAGAAAAAATGGACGATGATCGAAGATGCCGGTCGGGGTTACCGGAAGGTAGTTCCTTCACCCAAACCCATTGATATTGTTCCCAAACGGGTCATTAAATCCCTGGTAGAAGAAGGAGTGATCGTTATTGCGGCCGGGGGTGGCGGTATTCCGGTCATCATCAACGGCAATGGGCTTTTCCAGGGAGTGGAAGCCGTGATTGATAAAGATTATGCCGCCAGCTTGATTGCCCGGGAAGTGGGCGTGGATCTTTTCATCATTTTGACCAATGTTCCCCAGGTTTGCCTCAACTATGGTACCCCAGAGGAAAAACCACTGCGGGTCATCACCGCCCAAGAAGCTCAAAAATACCTGGATGAAGGGCAATTCCCACCTGGCTCGATGGGCCCCAAAATTAAAGCAGCTCTAGAATATATCGAACATGGAGGACAGGAAGTTCTCATCACTTCGGCCAGTCATCTCAAAGCCGCCCTAATTAACCGCTCGGGCACTAAAATAGTCGCATCGCTTAAAAAAAGGAGGCCATAGTTATGTTGAAGGATTTTATTACTATTCATGATCTAACTACTTATGAATTCAATGAAATTCTGGATTTAGCCCAAAAAATAAAAGAGAAGCCGGATAAATTTCGAACATATCTGCAGGGCAAAATTCTGGCGATGATCTTCCAGAAACCCTCGCTTCGGACTCGCGTCACCTTCGAAGTAGGCATGCTCCAGCTGGGGGGGGAAGCTATCTATCTCGCCCCAACCGATATCCAACTGGGCACTCGAGAGACTCCGACTGATGTAGCTAAGAATCTGGAGAGATGGGTCGACGGCATCATGGCCCGTACTTTTGCTCATTCCATTGTTGTCGAACTGGCGGAAGCGGCTCGAATTCCGGTGGTCAATGCTCTAACTGACCTGCTCCACCCCTGCCAGGCTATGGCCGATTTTCTCACGCTTAAAGAGAAAAAAGGCGACTTGGCCCAGCTCAAATTGGCCTATGTGGGTGACGGGAACAATGTTTGCCATAGTTTGATGCTGGCCGCGGCCAAAGCCGGCACTCACCTGGTTGTGGCCACTCCTGAAGGGTATGAACCCCAGGAAGCCATAATCAACCAGGCTCAGGCCGACGGTCAGGCCAGCGGCTTTACCCTGGAACTCACCCATGACCCTGCGGCCGCAGTCAAAGAGGCTGATGCCGTCTACACCGACGTCTGGGCCTCAATGGGCCAGGAACATGAAAAAGAACAACGAGCCAAAATATTCGCCCCTTATCAGGTCAATAAAGAACTAATGGCCCAAGCTAAACCCGAGGCTCTTTTCATGCACTGTTTACCCGCCCACCGGGGGGAAGAAGTCACTTCCGAAGTCATTGATTCTCCCCAATCGGTGGTCTTCGACCAGGCCGAAAATCGGCTTCACGTCCAGAAAGCGATTCTCTCGCTTCTCATGAGACAGGAAAAAAGTGTATAATAGAACGGCAAAAAATGGCACAACAATCAGAAATCACTCAAATTTCAGCTCAAGACTTGGATTTTGTTCACAATATTCTGGCCGAAGCCAGTGAACCTCTCCGCCTGGGCGAATTAACTACCAAACTGGCCTTCGAAAAAACAGCTAGCGAGCTTAACCAACCCATAAAAAAATACGATCCTTCCTGCCGTTATGAAGTGGGAGATTTAATTTACAAAGAATACAATGAACCCTTGATGGTCTCCAGTAAAAACACTGAAATGTTTACTGGGGCTGTAGTTCTGCGGGTGGTCAATAAAATCCCCTATGAGAGCTATAATTGTGAAATGTTGGAAGTTGACTACAGTGGTGGAGGAATCTTCCGTAAGCACATCGACTACATGAAGAAAACCAAAACTCAGGTTCTTTTGCCCAGCAATCTTGATGGTCAGAACATCGAGCCTGAAATCGTTCCTCATGAGCAGGACCCGCGGCTCCACGAAATCCCTCTGACCGAAAAAGACCTCAAAAAACTCGAACGCAATCTGGAAAAAGCCCTTCATCATGACGAGCGTTTTTTTTCTTGGGAAGAATGGTGGGCTCTCACTGAGAAACAGGTAACTCTCCCTGAGGAAAAAATTGAGGCCACCGAAAATTATATCCGGGAAAAGCAGCACTCTGTGGCCACTGAAGAAATTATCCAAAATATTTTCGATATTCCTCCCCGGGCCAAAGAATATGCCCTAGCCTGTATGAGCTTCAATGCCCTGGTCCACAAAAAGCACCGCAAAAAATTCGTCTATACCTTTCCCGAAGGTTGGGGTAAATGGATCCTCAAAGAAATTCTGGAGGAGATGAGCCGGGATATCCCCTTAATGGCTCCTCCAATTACTCCGCCCGAAGAAGTCACACCACAAAAAAGTACTTTACTCCATCAAGTCGAATACCCGCTCAAAATTTACCTTGGTTGGCGGGATATTCTCTCTGGTGGCGTCCGACTGCCGCTTGCCCTGAAAAAGGAGCTCTCCGCAGCTCTCGAATACATCCTGGAAGATCCGGAAGAGGAAAAGGAATATTCTGTCTTTTATTTTGCCCAACTTCATGCTTTTCTCGGCCTCAAAGATATTTATGACCGCTTTCATGTGCCTCAAGGAGCCAGTCTTACTCTGGAAAAAAGAACCAAAACCAGATTTCGTTTCTGGCTGAAAACATCCAAGAAAAAAATCTCCTTTCCTCAGCTCACCTATGACCCAGCTACCGATACTTTCCAGAAAACCGGCGAAGAATTCTTTTCCTATGCTTTGCCCAATAAAATCATCCATATCGATGATGAATCTCTGGAGCGGCTGCTACAATTATATGACCAGCGGGAAGTGGCTGACCTAAGAGAATTACTGGTGCTTATTTACAAAGAATTCAGCCCCGAAGAGGAAAGAAGCCTCCATTATCTTAAAGCCTATCACCTAGTTGATGTGCTCCGGCGAACCACTCAGGAGGATGTAGAAGCCACTCTCCAACTGGCGCCTGAATTTGAAGAATCTGAAAAAAGGAAAGGGGTCTATATCTACCACGAAAAAGTTAAGACCGAAGAAGAGCTGGCTGTGGCCGAACAACCGCCGGAACGACCGGCAGCCGAAGGTCTGTCTCTCTCGGAAACTCTGATCGCCCAGATTTTGGAAGAAGAGCGAGCCGCGCGAGAGAAAAAAGAAGAGGCACCCCCGGAAGAAGTGACGCCACCCCCAGCGGCGGCTGAAGAAGCGGTCGAGGTGGGGCTTGAAGAACAACCCGCCGCAGCCGAACAACCACCGGAGGCAGAAGCTCCGGTTTTCCGTCCAGCTGAGCCACCCAAAACCAAAGAAAAAGAAAAGAAACCCAAAAAGGCTCCCAAGAAAAAGAAACAGAAAATGCGCCCAGAAATAGAAATGGTCCCCCGGCGGCGGCGCGGCGAGAAAAAATTCATCGAAGAACGAATTGAACTCGAAGAATTTGAACATGAGGCCTTAATTGCCACTAAAGCTAAAGAGGAAGTTGAAGAAGAAATAATTACTAGAGAAGATAAGGAAAAAGAAAAGAAGAAAGAAGCGGTCAAACCTTTCATCTCTCAACCAACAGGGTTTGGAGGGATATTTGCCGAAAAGCTCCGTTCCGCTCTGGAAGACAAAAAGAAAAAACCGAAAGAAAAGAAATAATCTTTCCTCAAAGACCAGACTGTTCCTCCAGCCTGAGGGACTACTGATTATTCAGGATGAGTAGTGGTCAAGAAAAAACCGCGGATGTAATCATCATCGGCGGCGGTATTATGGGCCTAGCCCTGGCCTATTATCTCTCGCAAAAAAGCCGCTGGCGAATAGTTCTTCTGGAAAAACAACTCCTAGCTCAGGCAGCCACCGGACTGAGTGTCGGCGGGCTGCGCCAGCAATTTTCCCAGCCAGCCAATATTCTCCTTTCCCAGCGCTCGCTGCAGCTTTGGCATCAATTATTCGCCCTGGAAAGCCAAACACCCTTTCCTTTCCACCAGGTTGGTTACCTTTTTTTGGCTCAGACTAACTCTGTCTGGGAAGAATTTCAGGAAAATGTTGAAACTCAAAAGCAATGGGGAGTGCCGGTGGAGCTGCTGAGCGCCGCGGAGATAAAAAAACGCTGGCCCTTCCTTTTCACTGAGGACCTCAGCGGCGGCACTTTTTGTTGGGAAGACGGCTACACCGACCCTTATCAGGTAGCTATGGTTTATGCTCAGGCCTGTCGTCGCCAAAAGGTCATCATTCGGGAAAAAACTCCGGCCACGGGAATTGTGGTGGAGAACTCTCAGGTTAAAGCAGTCATGACTCCCGAAGCCTGTTTATGGACGCCGGTAGTGATTAATGCCGCCGGCGCCTGGGCCGGCCAAGTAGCCGCCCTGGCCGGCCTTCATCTCCCTATCTGGCCCGTCCGACGCCAGGTCTTTGTCACTCAACCGGTAGAGCTTTTCCCCCGCCCGATTCCTCTGATTATTGATTTTGAAGAACATCTCTACTTTCGGGAGGAAGGCCCGGCCTATCTCCTGGGGATGAGCGACCCTGATGAACCACCCGGTTTCCGGGAAGGTACAGAAAGGGAATTCCTGGAAAAACTCATTGAAAAGCTTGTCCACCGGGCCCCGGCTTTTGCCCAGGCGGCCATCGCCCGGGGCTGGTCCGGACTTTACGCCATGACCCCGGACGAAAACGCCCTGATCGGACCGGTGGAGGAAGTCGAAGGATTCTGGGTGGCTAGCGGCTTTTCCGGTCATGGGTTCCAGCATGCCGCCGCCGTAGCCGATCTTCTCAGCGACTGGCTGATTTACGGCCACTGTGACTTTGATCTGGGGCCTTTCCGACCGAATAGATTTCTTTCTTCTACTTCTTTAAAAGGAGAAAAAAGGACAGTCTAATGAAAATAAGAATTATCAGCCGAGACGACCTCAATAAAGTTTTAACCATGAAGGAAGTAATTCCAGCGGTGAAAGAAGCTTATATCGCCTTGAGCGCCGGCCAGGCGGTCATGCCCACCCGACTCCAGATTCCGGTGAAAAAAGCCCAGGGTGTGACCCTGCTGATGCCCGCTTATCTTCCCAGCGAAAACGCTCTGGGAACAAAAATTGTTTCTGTTTTTCCCGAAAATATCAAAAAATACAACTGCCCGACCATCCAGGCGGTCTTTCTTCTCCTTAGTGCTGAGACTGGTCAGCCACTGGCTCTAATAGAAGCCGCTTCCCTGACTGCTCTCCGCACTGGCGCCGCCTCGGGGGTGGCTACAGAACTCCTGGCGCGGCCGGAAGCCAAAGTAGCGGCCATATTTGGAGCCGGGGTCCAGGGGCGGACCCAACTTCAGGCCATCAGCCAAGTCCGCTCGTTGGAAAAAGTGCTGGTTTACGACCCGGACGAAGTCGCCGCCTCCCGCTTCTGCCAAGAAATGAAACAAAGCGGCCCTCCGGTGCCGGCCCACCTGAAGAGCGTCACCACTCCCCAGGAAGCAGTAGCTGAAGCTGACATCATTTGTACCGCTACCACAGCCACTCGGCCTGTTTTTCCGGCCGAGAGTCTTCGCCCGGGTGTCCATATCAACGCTATCGGCTCCTTCACTCCCGACATGCAGGAAATTCCTGAAGAAGTGGTCTGTCGGGCTAAAATTGTAGTCGACTCCCGGGAAGCCTGTCTGGAAGAAGCCGGTGACTTAATTATTCCTTTGAAGAAAGGGTTGCTCAATCCCCAGGATATTTATGCTGAAATCGGCGACATCGCCCGGGGTAAACTGCCGGGCCGGGTCAATGAAGAAGAAATCACCCTGTTTAAATCCGTAGGTCTGGCCGTGCAGGATGTCGTGGTGGCCCAGCTTCTTCTGGAGAAAGCCGCCCGGCAGTCTATCGGTCAGGAGGTGGAATTATGAGTGAAGGCTATCTGACTAAGTCACTAAAAAATTCAGCCTGGCAACCCCCAGCCGGCTGGCGGTGTTTGGAAACCATTGAAGCCCATACCGCCGGTGAACCCTTTCGAGTCATCCTTTCAGGCTGGCCTCCTGTGGCCGGTCGAAACATTCTGGAAAAACGCCGTTTTCTCCAGGCCCATCACGACCACTTACGGCGGGCTCTGATGTGGGAACCCCGCGGCCACGCCGATATGTATGGTTGTCTTTTGACCGAGCCCGACTCGCCGGAGAGCGACCTGGGAGTTATCTTTCTCCATAACGAAGGTTACAGCACCATGTGCGGCCATGGCATCATCGCTTTAACCAAAGTGGTGCTCGAGTTGGGCCTGATCCAGAAAGAAGGACGGGAAGTCACCCTGCGGATTGACACTCCGGCCGGCCAGATTATTTCCCGGGCGGTGAGGGAAAACAACCGGGTGAGTCGGGTTTCCTTTCAGAATGTGCCTTCTTTTGTCGTCGCCCTGGATGAGAGAATTGATGTGCCCGGTCTCGGTGTTTGCCACTACGACCTGGCTTTCGGCGGCGCCTTTTACGCCTTTTTGCGGGCGGAAGAACTTGGTCTCCAACTCATTCCGGCTGAATTCAAAAAAATCGTCGACCTGGGGTGCCGTCTAAAACAAGCCATTGCCGCCCGTCACCCCATCCGTCACCCCTACGTGGAAGATTTGAGTTTCCTTTATGGGGTCATCATCGTCGGTCCCCCGCACAATCCCGGCCATCACAGCCGGAACGTTTGTATTTTCGCTGAAGGGGAAGTCGACCGCAGTCCCACGGGCACCGGCGTGTCGGCCCGGGCGGCTCTTCACTTCTTCCGCGACGAGCTGGCTGTGGGGGAGGAATTCACAGTGGAAAGCCTCATCGGTACCTGTTTCACCGGTCGGGTGGTGGCCGAGACCCAGTTCGGCCCTTATCCAGCAGTCATTCCGGAAGTAAGCGGGGAAGCCTTTCTGGTGGGAAAAAGCCAATTCTTTCTTGACCCCGATGATCCGCTCCAGCACGGTTTTTTCCTGCGCTAAGCTTATCGACGACGTTTTGCTTTTCATGGCTTCAAAAAAAAGCTGGAGCCTAAATTCCACCGGCTCAAATTAAAATATAAGTTTTTTGGGCAAAAATTTTGAGGCAAAAATAAATCCCTCTTCTTCAGACGGGCGTCAGTCTGGCTAAAACCGGGCTGGTCCTAGCAGAGATGAGGGGCGTCTGACACCATGGAGATGCGCAAACCATGGGAGATGAGGGGTGTCTGACACCAAATAAATGAACCCAGACAAAAAGTGTTTAACACCTTTAATTCTTAGAAAGTGTCTGACACTATGTATAGACACCAGGTATATATGAAACTATGTATATAGACACTAGGGATATATGACACCATGAATATATGACTGACTAATTTCATCCCACGAGCTTTATCTTCGGACCCACAAGCTCAATCAGAAGGGTTAACTAAAATCTCCCGTACTGAAGGGGTTTTGCGGCGGGTAATGCCCATCTGGTCGAGCAATTCTAGTAAGGGAATAGCGTATTTCCGGGTCAAACCCGTCATTTGTTTGAAATCCCCGACAGTAATTTCTTTCTTCCCCGACTGTCGAAGTTTCTGGATGATTTCTTCTAACCACTCTGAATGCAGGTAATAGCCGTCTTTGCTTTGAATGATTTTTCGGCGATGAATCAAAATGGTCAGCAACATATTCAATTTGCGCTTCGAGAGGTTGGTTTCCTGCCTGATTTTTTCAAGTGACTGGGAAAGTAATTCCCCCTGAAGTATTATCTCTTCCATCCGCCCTAAGATGGCTTCTTCCTCAGGGGTCAGCCGGGGTTTAAATTCCGGCAAGAAATAATAATCCTCCATCTGGAGAAGCTGGCCCTGGATTAATAACCGCCGCAGGAGATAATTGACCACGCGCTGAGGCAGGCCGAGCTTCTTTTTTATCTGGGCGGCCGTCATCCCCAACTCATCAGGATGCTGCCGGTGGAATTTGGTTAGACGCTGGACTATTTTCATCTCCAGAAACTTAAGGCTTTGAGGATGATAGAGGAGCAATGGTTGGTGGCTTAATATTTTCCAGCGTCCTTCCTGTTCACCTTGGTCAAGGAGAGACAAAAGTTCTCTTCTCTTCAATCTAAAGAACCAGTCCAACTCCGTCTTTCTTAAACCTTTAAGCCCCATTTTTTCCACCAGAGCCTCCAGGGCTTCAGGTAAACTTCCCTTCATTCGCTTTAACCAGGCCAGATGTTTGGCCGGACGCCGGGGAGAATAATCAAAAATGGCTGGCCCCAGAATGGTCACTCCTTCCGGAAAGTGGATCTTACCTGACCTGCCTACTTCCAGACTAACTTTATCTCCCCACTTAAAAGAAGCCAATGGGTTGACATTTAAGCGTAAATATATATTTATGTCGCCTGATAAATTTTGCTTCTTATCATAAATTTCCAGACGGAAAGAATACTTTTTCCGTCGAGAACGCAAGACCCCTTTGAGTGTTTTTTCAGGCAAGGAAAGAGGCCCTGATGTGGCGGCTTCAAAGAGATGGAATTTTTTGACTCTATTCGCTCTCATCGTGGTCTTCTCTTCTTCACCGACAAGGCCAGACGCATTTTCTGGCGGAAGGGGTCCACCAGGGCAATGACCACTTTTATTATATCACCCAACTCATAAACCGGACCGCCCCGCCGGCGGATAACCGCCTTTTCTTTCCAGCGGATACGCACCGGCTCGGGAATTTCTTCATAAGGGAGAAAACCATCAACAAAATAATCCTGCAACTCCACCACCAGCCCTTCAGGAGTAATATCCACCACCATACCCAGCATTTCCTCACCCAATTTCTCTTTCAACAATCGATAGATCCGCCAGCGGAGAAGATCCCTTTCAGCCTCTTCCGCCCGCCGTTCTCTTTCGGAACAATGGTCGCCGATCTCCGGTAGCGGCCAGGGGAGAGGCGGCTGCTTAGCCAGGGCCCTTTTCAAAATCCGGTGAACCACCAGATCAGGATAGCGGCGGATAGGCGAAGTAAAATGGGTGTAGAGTTCCTTCCCTAACCCAAAATGTCCGACATTCTGGTCGGAATAAACCGCCAGTTTTAAGCTGCGAAGAATCTGAACCTGAACAAACTTTTCCTCCGGCCGGCCCTTGATTTCATCCAGAATCCGCTGCAGGTCCTGGGAGCGGATTCTTTTAGCCGGAGGCAGAGAAATATTTAGGTGGGCCAGTATTTTTTTCAGCCTCTCCAGGCTCTCCACCGAGGGCCGCGGATGAACCCGGTAGAGGAGAGGATACTTCTTGAGAGTTAAAAACGTGGCCACCGCCTCATTGGCCGCCAGCATAAAATCTTCAATAAGATGATGGGCTTCATTGGTCTCAAAACCCATGACCGAAATGGGCTCTCCCTCTTGATAAACCAACTCTGGTTCGATCAGGTCGAAATCCAGACTGCCTTCAGCCACCCGGAGCCGGCGTAATAGTCGGGCACAGCGCCGCATCTCCAGCAGAGTGGGCACCAAGGCCTGATATTTCTCTCTTTCCCGCCGGTCTCCCTGAAAAATTTTATAGACCGAGTCATAGGTCAGGCGGGCCGCCGTGCGAATAAGGGAAGGGAAAAAATCCGCTTCTTTAATCCGCCCCTCGGGATCTATCCGCAGCAGCACGGTCATGGTCAACTTGTCTTCCTGGGGCCGCAGACTGCAGAGAAAATTGGACAGTCTTTCCGGTAACATGGGGAGAGTGGCCTCAGAAAAATAAACACTGGTGCTGCGTTCATAAGCTTCCCGGTCGAGAGCGCTGCCCGGAGTGACATAATAGGAGACATCGGCAATGTGGACCCCAAGCAGATAATCGCCCTTATCTTTAATCAGGCTGACGGCGTCGTCAAAATCGCGGGCCTGGGCGCCGTCAATAGTTACTGTCACCCAATGGCGCAAATCGCGGCGTTTCTTATATTCGGCTGAAGGAATGGACGCCGGCAGTTTTTCCGCCTCTTCCCTGACTCGACGGGGAAAGGAAGTCCGCAGGCTGTAGCGCTCAATAACCACTTTCCGGTCCACCCCCGGGTCATCCGGAAAACCAAAAACCTCCCGGATACGGAGAGAATCCCGGTCAACCGCGATAATCATCCCCTCCTTAGGCTTCCCTCCTTTGCCCGGCTGAACCGGCAGAGGTTCCTCTGAGACCATATCAAAGGGCAGAATAAATCCCTGTCCGGCCCGTTCCTGATACTCGCCGATGAGTCGGGAGCGTTTCCGTTGGACAATGCCTAAAATTTTACCCTCGGCGCGGCCGCGGGGTCCTTTAACCCAGGCAATAGCCTCCACCACATCGCCTTCGACGACTCCCTGGGCAAATCGTTCGGGAATAAACACATCGGCGCCGGCCTTTTCGGCCTGAATCAAGAAACCGTAACCTTTTCCCGAAGTAGTGAAACGGCCTTTAACCAGCCTGACCCG
>QMPV01000021.1 GCA_003648765.1 Candidatus Aminicenantota bacterium | reverse complement strand
CAGGGATGGTGCCGAGCTATCTTGAAGTTCCAGTCAAAATTTTGCCTTCTCTTGATTTAAAGAAGAAAAAAGAGGTGGAAGTGATCGCGGCCTATTATCCTTGGTTTTCAGAGCGTTATCATCCTCCCCCTCCTCGCCCCAGATGGAGTGAAGACTGGTCGGCTTTTACTCCATTGGTCAAGCCTTATGACCCTCAGTCGAGGCGAGTGTTGCTGCATCAGGTGTTAACCGCCCAGAGTGGCGGGATAGACGGATTTTGTCTCTCCTGGTTTACTTTTCGCCGGAAGTATGATTTTGACTATCAGAGTCTTTTTCAGCCGACAATGGACTTTCTCCGGGAGATAGCTCCCCAGTATGATTTCCATATTTACATTTTATATGAATCACATATGAATCTATGCCCCTGGTCCAGCGGCCACTGGTTGCCCCTACAAACCCCGAAGGAAAAGAAAGCAGCTCTGCGGGGGGCCACTCAAGATTTTACTTATCTCTTGGAGTGGATGTCAGACTTTGAGGAAAAGCCAACCATCTATGTCTATCTAGCGGAAGCGATTGGTTTGACTCCCGCTGCGTGGGAAAAGGTTATAGCTCCTTTAAGGAGCAAATTTCCCCAGGCACGGTGGTTCGCTGATACCTATAATTTAGCTTATCTCGAGTGTTTTGATGGCCTGTTTCGGTATGGAGCTTTTCTCGAGGCTTCACTTCTGGCCCTTTATCCTGAATTGAGTCAATCGGTCCATGAGTGGAGTGGGGCTAAGCAATTTGTGGCTACCGTGGGGCCGGGTTTTGATGCTTCTCACTATTGGGGCTTTTCTTCTCCTTATATCCCCCGCCAAGGGGGGTTATATTACCGCTTCACCTGGGAAAAAGCCCTGAAAGCCAAGCCCGATGGGGTGTTTATTACTTCTTGGAATGAGTGGGGTGAGACAACAGCCATTGAACCTGCCCTCGAGTACGGATATTTATATCTTGATTTAACAGCTGAATATGTCTCGAGGTTAACTCAGGCCCAGCCTAGGGCCTTGAACTTGGGTTTGTGGAAATAACTGGCGAATTTATCTTTTTTAAAGAACTACTTAACTCACCCTTAGGCCAGACTCTCTTTAAATCAAGAGATGACAATGTCCTGAATGAGGCTCGAGAATTGACCCAAGGAAGCAGGTATGGTAAAAATTCCTTTCAAAAATGGGACATCAAATATTACATTTCACCAGGAAGTGAGTTGAATGGGGATGAAAAAGTTAATTGAGAGATGGTTTTCCAGAAGCAGAAGGAAGAAAGGGACGAGCCAGCCGGAGACCAGACTTATTCATCTGCTGGTAATTTTTTCCTTTCTGCTGGGTTTCGGAGGGGGTAGCCTCCTGGCTGGCGGGAAGACAGCTATAGCCCGCGTTTTTGTTCTTCCAGAGAAGACCAAGATGCCGATAAAACTTGATGGTCGGCTCACTGAGTCCTGGTGGAGCCAGGCGCCTCCCCTAGGTCCTTTGACTATGGTGGAACCAGATGAAGGAGCGCCGCCGACAGAGAAAACAGTGGTGAAGATTTTGGCTTCGGCGGATACTCTTTATTTTGGTCTTATCTGCTATGACCGTCAACCCGAGAAAATTGTTAGCTACACCATGCAGCGGGACGCTCAATTGCGGGGAGAAGACCACATTAAGATCGTCATCGATCCTTTTTTGAATGGCCGGACCGGCTATATTTTTGCCGTTAATCCCAACGGAGCCCGTTATGATGCTCTGATTGAAAAAGAAGGCGAGGGTGAAAACCCTCAATGGGACGGAATCTGGGAAGCAGCTGCGCATCGTTTTCAGGAGGGGTGGAGTGTGGAGATGGCCTTGCCTATTAAGACTCTGCGTTTTAAGGAAGGCGTGGACCGGTGGCGGATTAATATCGAACGGCGTCTCCAGCGGCGGCTGGAAACAGATCGCTGGACCGGCATTAACCGTAATATGAAAGTCACCCATATCAGTCAGGGGGGACTGTTGGTGGGTTTACCTGCCTTCCAGCAGGGCTTCGGTCTGACTGTTCGTCCCTATTCCGTGCTCAGTTTTTCCCAAGAGGAACCGGCTCAGTCGGTCCAGACTGGTTTTGAACCTGGCCTAGATGTCATGAAGAATTTTGGCGGCAGTGTTACGGGATTGATCAGTGTTAATACTGATTTTGCCGAAACCGAAGTGGACACTCGCCAGGTTAATTTGACTCGTTTCCCCCTCTTCTTCCCCGAAAAGAGAACTTTTTTTCTGGAGGGCTCGGATATCTATAATTTCGGACTGGGGCTGGCCCAGTACCATGAGAAAGATCTGGTTCCGTTTTTTAGCCGACGGATTGGCTTATATCAAGGCCAAAGTGTGCCCATTGATGTGGCCTTGAAAGCCACCGGGAATCTGGGGCAATGGAATTTTGGAGTCCTGGATGTCCTGATGCGCCCGGTAGAAGGGCTGACTCCTCGAACCAATCTTTTTGCTGCCCGGGGTTATCGCAACATTTGGGCCGAATCTAAAGTGGGCTTTATGGTCACAGCCGGTGACCCTCAAGGGAGAGAAAAAGCCTGGCTGGCTGGCCTAGATTTTGTTTACAAAACCACTGAATTTAAAGGCAATAAAAATCTGTTGATCGGCGTCTGGGGATTGATTAATCAACGGGAAGACCTGGGCCGTGACCGAACAGCCTGGGGGTTTAAAATAGATTATCCCAATGATATCTGGGATCTTTCCCTGACTTTCAAAAAGATCGGGCGCGATTTCGATCCCTCTTTAGGTTTTGTCCGTTGGGCCGGTATAACTAAAACGAGTCTGGGGATAGCCTATCGTCCTCGCCCGGATTGGTCCTGGCTCCGGCAGATTTATTTTGAACTTTTCCCTTCGGTTGTTACTGACTTGAAGGGTCAGGCCCTCCAGTGGCGAATCTTTACGGCGCCCCTCAACTGGCATCTGGAAAGTGGCGACCGGATTGAGTTTAACATCATGCCGATGATGGAACGGGTGCCTTATGATTTTTCTATCGGCCGGGAAGCAGTGGTCAAAGCCGGTCGTTATCAGTGGACGCGTTACCGCTTGGAGCTGGATTCGGCTTCCAAACGTCCCTTGAAAATCAAATTGAGCTGGTGGTTCGGAGGTTATTTCGATGGGCATATGTCTCAATTGCAACCTTGCTTGGTTTGGCGACCTTCTCATCGCTTGAATCTTACTTTGGAAGGTGAGTGGGATAAAGGTAGCTTACCGACCGGCAAAATTGATATTCAACTGGCCCGAGCCCGGGTGGATATCTATCTCTCTCCCAATTTCCAAATATTGAATTACCTCCAATATGATAATTTGACTCACTCCTTAGGGCTGAATTCCCGGCTGCGTTATACTTATCGGAGTTTGCTGGATGTTTTTCTGGTCTTTAACCGAAACTGGTTGGAGACGAGTGGTCACTTCCGTTCCCAATTAAACCAAATTATGCTCAAAGTTCAGTATGCTTGGCGGCGCTAAATGGCCAGAATGGCCAAGATTTTTTCAACTTCAGAGGGATTAATTCTTGGCTTGCCAAGGAGCTGGAAATTCAAGTAAAATCTTCAATCGAGCATCAAGCTAAATGGGTCTTTTTTGGGAAGAGGCAATCAAAGAGGGAGTTCCAAAACTCTTCTTTGTTTAGCCTGCCCAGTTTTCCTCCACCGTTTCGGTTGAAAGGAAAGAACCAATGGCCAGACGAACTGCTTTCCCTGGGGTTTTTTGGGTAGCCAACTCCATCGAGATTTTGGAGAGGTTTGCCTATTATGGAATTTATCTGGGTTTTGGGATTTATATGGAGCACTTGGGTTATACCCGCGCCCAATTAGGGATTGTCCAGAGCCTCTTTCTCTTTTTTTCCTATGTGATTCCCGTTGTCTCGGGTTCTTTTGCCGATCGCTTTGGCTTCAAAAAGGTGTTAATCGTTTCCTATCTAGCCTATTTGCCCTCCATTCTCCTATTGATGTTGACTAGGTCCTATTCAGGCATTGCTTTAACCATGCTCTCCATTGGCCTGGCGGCTGGTATTTTTAAGCCCCTCATCAGTGGCACCGTTCGAGCGGTGACCGACAAGACCAACAAAACCCTAGGCTTCGGTATTTTCTATGCCATGGTTAATGTGGGCGCTTCCTTCGGGCCAATTGTGGCCGGGAGGTTACGGGCGATTTCCTGGAATTACGCTTTTCTAGCCGCCGCGATAGCCATCTTGGTCATGCTCATTGTGACCATATTGTTTTATCGGGAACCCGAGAGGAAGATTGAAGGAGTTACTCTGGGTCAGAAGTTGAAGGAAATAGGGGTAGCTCTTTCCGACGTCAAATTTGCTCTCTTTTTGGTTCTCCTAGGGCTGTTTTTCTGGTTGCCTTTTTGGGCCTTTTTTAATCTTTGTGCTCTTTATGTTGACCGCAATCTAGATACAGCCTCTTTATATTTGAGTTTAAAAAAGGTCTTGGGAGCTGGCGTGGCTAACTTTTTTTCTTATGTCGATGACCAAGGAGTCAGGCGGCTTCTAGGTGAAACCATTTCCCACACTGGCTATATAATTATTCTAGCCCAGGTGATGGTTTCTCGAGTTCTGGAAAAATTTAGAGCTATTACTTCTTTTCTTTTTGGGCTAGCCGTTTTAGCTGGGGGTTTTATGGTCATCGCTTATGCCCGTCTTGGTCCGCCGGCTTTTATCTTTTTAGGCATTTTTCTGGTAGCTGTAGGGGAAATGATTTCCTCCCCGCGGATTCAGGAGTATATTACTTGGATAGCGCCTAAAGAAAAAGCCGGTCTATATATGGGCTCGAATTTTCTGGCCTTAGGTATTGGAGCTGCTTTAAGCGGCCTAACTTATACCACTTTATATGGAGTTTTCCGGGAAAATGGTCATCCGGAGTATATCTGGTTTACTTTAGCTGGCCATGTTCTTCTCGGCATTATTGTTCTTGTGGTTTTTACCCGGATCGCCGGTGAATTTAAAGAGCAGGACGAATGAAGACAGAGCAGTTGAAAGCGCCGAGCAGTCTTCATTCTTCCCCCAAGAGAGTTAAGTTATTTCAAGGAAGGAGTGTTCGCCAATGAGTAATTTGATCAAAGAAAAGATAAACCAAGCAATCCAAATTCTCCAAGAGGAGGATATTGATTGTTGGTTGACCTTGGTGCGGGAAAGCGGCATCGTCCATGACCCGATGCTTGATTTCCTGATCGAGGCAGATGTTACCTGGCTTTCAGCCTTTATTATTACCCGAACAGGAGAAAGTATTGCCCTGGTGGGTCAAATGGATCGAGCTACCATTGAAGAATTGGGAGTTTATTCCTCTGTGCTGAGTTACGTCCAGGGGATTAAAAAGTTGCTACTCTCGACTCTCCAACGTCTTAATCCCCGGCAGATAGCGGTTAATTTCTCTGAAGAAAGTGAAATTTGTGATGGTTTGACCCATGGGCTTTATTTAAAATTAGTGGACTATTTAAAGGAAATTAATCTAGAAAAGAAAATAATTTCTGCCCAAAAGGTTATCTCTCGTTTGCGTGCCCGAAAAACTCCTACCGAAATGGACCGGATCAAGAGGGCTATTGTCCAGACAGAAGAGATTTTTAGCCTAGTTACTGATTTTATTAAACCGGGACGGACAGAAAGGGAAATTGCCGATTTCATGATTGCTGAGGTTCATCGGCGGGGGCTCGGGTTTGCTTGGGAGCGAAGTCATTGTCCAGCTGTTTTTACTGGCCCGGAAACAGCTGAAGCCCATTACCGCCCCACTGACAGACGGGTTGAGCCGGGACATATTTTAAATATGGATTTTGGAGTCGAAGTTGATGGTTACGTCTCTGATCTCCAACGAACTTTTTATATTCGACGTCCGGGAGAAGAGGCCGCCCCGCCGGAAGTAAGTCGTGGATTTCAGGCTATTGTGACTGCCATTGAATTAGCTCGGCGGAAGTTAAAACCCGGAATTCAGGGAGTCGAGGTAGATCGAGTGGCTAGAGAGTACCTCGTGTCCCAAGGATATGAAGAATTTCCCCATGCCTTAGGACATCAAGTTGGTCGATTTGCTCATGATGGCACAGCCCTCCTTGGGCCGGCTTGGGAGAAATACGCAGGCAAACCCTTCGAAGTCATCGAACCCCAGATGGTGTTCACCTTGGAACCGCGATTGAAGATCGAGAAGCGGGGGATTGTCACCATTGAGGAAATGGTGGTGGTCACCCCAGACGGAGCTGAATTTCTCTCTACCCCCCAGAAAGAGTTAATTCTTATCTAGCGGTAAAGAGAGAAAATCGAGAAGTTCTAAAGGCTGATGGAGAATAGCCTTCGCTCCTGCTTGTTGGAGTTCAGGGGGAGGACGAAAGCCCCAGCTGACACCCAGGGGTAACATTCCCGCTAGGCGGGCTGTTTCCATATCCACTGGAGTGTCTCCGAGATAGATGATGGCCCCAGGGGAGAGTCCCAGTTGGCGAGCGATCAAGAGAGCTCCATCTGGGGCTGGTTTTTTGGGGATATCTTCTTTTTGTCCTAAGACTATCTCAAATGTCCACTGACTGAGGAACTTCTCGACGACCACCACTGTGTATTCGTGGGGTTTGTTACTTAAAATGTTTAGACTCATCCGAGCTTGACTCAATTTGTCGAGTAATTCGGCAATGCCGGGGTAAAGCCTGGTTTTCCTATCCCAGCGGCTTTGATAAATAGCTCGCAGGCGCTGTTCCACCTGGCTTAGGACAGTGGGTGTTCGTTGAGAAGGTGGCACAGCTCTTTCTACCAATGGTTTTAATCCGTTGCCCACCATATATCTATATTCGTCAAGCTTATGAGGGGGAAAACCAAATTCGCTCAGGGCCGTGTTCATTGACTCAGCAATATCATCTAGGGTGTTTAAAAGAGTTCCATCCAAGTCGAAGATAACCGCTTTGTATTTTTTGGGTTTAAAGTCAACGGCTGACTCTTTCATTTTCAACCTCTGGCCACAGGGAGAATAAGGCAAGTTGGTCCACCCCGACCTTTAACGAATTCAGAGAGATCAAGCAAATGAAGATGGAAGCCGGCTTGGTCAAGTTGGGCCGCGGCTTCTTTATTGGCGGCTTCGACGACTACTTCTCCCGGTCGCAGACAGATAACGTTGGCTGAAATAGCCCCTTCGGCCGAGAGTTGATAGAATTGATAGCCCTGGAAATAGTCAGCCGAAGCCAGTTCTGCAGTGCAGATGATGTCTTCCGGACTAATAAGACTCATCATTCCCCCTAAATGAAGGTGAGGGGGTGGAATAGAGATAATTCTGACTTCATAGCCGATAGCTTGGAGTATCTGCTGAAGTTGAATTACGCCTTCTTTATTAGACCGGAGTGAGTGCCCGACAAAGGCCACTTGACCAGCGAGGATGACATCGCCTCCCTCCACTGTCCCAGGTGGTTTAATTTGGCCCACCTCTTCCATCCCCAACGCGAGAAGAGCTTGAGCCATCCAATCTTCTTCACCTCGGCGAGTAGGCAGTCCCATCTGCAGGCGAATGAATCCCTCGGGAGTCACCAGGGAGGTATCCCGAGTAAAAACAGAATTAGGGTGGTTTTCCAGCTCAGGAAGATTAATTACCTCGGCTCCGGCTTGGGCCAGGAGTTGACGCAGAGCTTGATGTTGCTTCTGGGCTGCCTCCCGTTCGGCAATTGCCTCTATGTTATGAGCTGCAAAGTCATTGACTCGGAAATATTCTTTTTCTGGGGAACAAACGACAACCTGACGCAAGGCGTCCCCTTCACTTCTAACCATAGGGCCTCCTTTCTAAATCTACAAGAGATAAGGTTATTTAAAATAGATGAAATCCTATCCCCAAATCAAGAATTTTTTCGACTGAAGGGGAAAGTGGGGCTCAAGTCTTCACCTTTCACCTAGGAATAACCAAATTTATGGTCATTGTCGAGTCGACGCAATCTCAAACTCTGGCCAGGAACTAGTTTTTCCAGAGTAAGGGAGAGAGGCCAATAAGATAATATATAAAATAATAGATATTAAGATAATAGATAGAAAGAGGAGCTGGATTATATTCATGCTAACCAATAATTTCGTCCCCTGAGGGGTTTTGCTTGGGGTCGATAGTGAAGGCTTAAAAACCTGACTCCAATTAGGAGTAATAGCCTCCATATCCTGAGGGAGTCATAAATTAGGTGAAACTCTGATTATTTTCTTGCCTTCTCAGGCTGCCTAACTATTATAGAAATATTTTTGCTGGAGGTTTAGGCCCAGAGGAGTGGCCAAGCAGTCTCAGACAATACCCTCAGTTTGAATTGATTATAATGCGGGGCAACGAGGGGTTAATCCGGGTAACGATTTCATAATTGATAGTTCCAATGAGAGCGGCCAGAGATTCGGCTGAAATACTTTCTTGCCCCTGATGTCCCAATAGCACGACCTCTTCCCCGACTCTTACCCCCTGGATGTCAGTGATATCGACCATAGTCAGGTTCATGCAGATGCGGCCCCGCACTGGAGCTCGGCGTCCCCGGATAAGGACATAACTTTGGTTGCTCAGACGTCGGTCGTAGCCATCAGCATAACCAACGGGGAGGACGGCTAGTTGGGTTAGACGACTGGTTTGATAAGTGCGTCCGTAACCGATGGTCTCTTTAGGAGGTACGGATTTGATTTGTCCTACTTTGGTTTTCCAGGTCAGCACTGGCCGGAGGACGGTCATTCCTTGTCGGTTGTGTTTAATTTTATAGGAAAGATAAGTTTCCCGAGAAGGCCAGAGGCCGTATTGACTGACTCCTAAGCGGACCAAATGGAAATGGGTTTCAGGGAAAAGCAACACCGCTGCTGAACAGGCTGTGTGAAGTTTGAGCTGGGGATAGCCAGCTTTTTGAATAAGCTTAACCATTTGCTGAAAGCGAGCCATCTGGGTAAAGGCGTAGCTGTGGTCAGTCGTGTCTTCAATGTTGGCAAAGTGAGTGTAGGCTGCTTCCAGCTGAACTAAGGTAGTTTGGTGGAGTCTCTCCAGAAAGAGAGCTAGTTCTTCTTGAGTAATCCCTAAGCGGTAAGTGCCGGTTTCCAGCTTGAGATGGACACGAATAGGTTTTTGAAGTCGGCGGGAGATTTGGTCAAGGAGTTCCAGAGTTTCTCGATTAAAGAGGGCTAATCGGAGGTTGTGGACAACCGCCTCTTCTAACCCAGAAGAGGGCACAGGCCCCATGACCAGAATATCTTTCTTGATTCCCCAGCTCCGGAGAGTGAGGGCTTCTTCCAAGGAATGGACGCAGTAGGAATCGGCTCCATATTTTTCAGCCAGAGTGACAATGGGTCGAAGGCCGTGGCCGTAAGCATTGGCTTTGACCACCACGGCTAATTCAGTGCCAGGAGCAATTCGCTCTCGAAAGAAGGACAAATTATGGGCGTAGGCTTGTTCATCCAATTCGATCCACGTCAGCCAATCAGTGGTTGGTTGATTCATGCTTAGTTCTTTGGAGAAAAATTATAATAATTCTTTTTTGCCAGTTTGGTGAAGATGTTTTACTACTTCCCGGACTTTCTGGTCCTGCTCTTTGTGACAGATTAAGAGGGCATCGGGGGTATCGATAACCACCAAATCCTTTACCCCTATCAGGGCGACGAATTTATGGGGGCTGAAGAGGAGACAACCGGATGATTCTAGGAGAAGGCCTTTACCCCGAACAGCGTTGCCCTGTTCATCCGCTGGCCAGACTTCCAGCAGAGAAGACCAGGAACCTACATCTGACCAACCGAAGTCTCCTCTAGTCATGAGAACCCGGCTGGCTTTTTCCATAAGAGCGTAGTCAATGGAAATGGCCGGTATTTCCTCAAAAATAGCTGCTATTTTCGAGAAGTCTTCAGACTGGAGGGCCAGGATTATTTGTTCCCAATAGTTATACATTTCTGGAGCTGCCTCGGCCAGTTCCCGGGCGAAAGTTTCGGCTTGCCAGATAAACATGCCAGAATTCCAGAAGAAGTGACCTGCCTGGAGAAACTGAAGAGCGGTCTCCAGATCGGGTTTTTCTTTAAATTGCGCTACTTCGTAGAAAGATTCTCCTTGGATTTTGTAGAGGGGTGGCTGTTTAAATTGAATATAACCATAGCCGGTAGCGGGAAAAGTAGGCGGAATGCCAAAAGTAATCAAATGGCCGGTTTGGCGAGCCGCTGCTGCGGCGGCTATAAGTTTGTTCTGGAAACGTTCAACATCAGCAATAAGATGGTCGGCCGGCAGAGCGGCCACGATAGCCTGAGGATGGCGGAGATAGAGGGTGGCTGTGGCTAGGAGAAGTGAGGGAGCTGTGTTTTTGCCTTGAGGTTCAACCAACAGATTTTCCTCAGATAACTCGGGACAGAGGCGGCGGATTTGGTTGGTTTGTTCTTGGTTGGCAACAGTCAGAATCCGAGAGGGAGGGACGAGAGGTTGGACCCGGGCGATAGTTTCTTCCAGCATTGTCTTGTCGCTGATTATCGGCAGGAATTGCTTGGGTTGGGCCCGGCGACTGAAGGGCCAAAAGCGTGTACCTTGGCCACCGGCCATGATAACGGCATATAATTCTTCCATTTTATCCTCCTGCCAACTTTCTACCAAATAGTGGACAGAAAAACTAAGCCACCTAAAAGGAAGCAATAAATGGAGAAGAGATAAAATTTACCTCCTCTGACCAATTTGGTGAGAAAAACCAGGGCGAAATAGCCTACTCCAGTAGCAATTATCAAGCCCAGTAAATAAATATATATTTGATGTTTTTCAGTAAGGCTACCTTGTTTGAGGAGTTGATAGAGAGAAGCACCGATAATTGCTGGGAGAGACAGGAGATAGGAAAACCGAGCGGCTCTTTCCCGAGGTAAGCCTAAATAGAGCCCCCCGCCGATAGTCAAACCCGAGCGGGAAAGCCCAGGGACGATAGCGGCCGCCTGAAGAAGTCCGATGAGAATGGCTTGACTTGAAGTTTCTCTTGCCTGCTGAGGGTGGGTATTTTTCGTCAGAAAGAGGAAGATAGCGGTGCCTATGAGAGCCAAGCCGACTGTTTTTAGAGAGACAAAGAGACTTTCGAAAAAATCAGCTCCTAAATAACCTATAATAATTATAGGTAAAGTAGCGATGAACAAATGCCCCAAGAGTTGACGGGCCTCTTTGTCTTCAGGGTGGGCTTTGGTTTGTCCGAGGCGCACCAGGGCTAGAATCATTTGAAAAAGTTCGCGGCGCAAATAGACTATTAAAGCCAAGGCGGTTCCTGTATGCAGCAGGGTATCAAAGAGAATTTGAGGTTCTTGGAATCCGAAAAGGCGCTGGAGGAGAACGAGATGGCCTGAACTCGAGACCGGAAAGAATTCAGTTAAGCCTTGCAGGATAGCCAGAAGACAAGCTTGGAGGAGGGTCAATGATTATTTCTCCAATTTCTGGATGACCTCCCGCAGGAGGGTTTCTACTTCCTCCCGAATGGCCTGTAAGTTTTCGGGAGTATCAGCTTCAAAGCGGAGAACGAGCACTTCTTGGGTATTGGAAGCTCTCACCAGAGCCCAGCCATGAGGAAAGTTGGCCCTCACGCCATCAATATCAATTATGGGATATTTCTTGGCCAAGGCCTTTTTAACTTCTTCAACAATATGGAATTTAACTTCATCAGAGGCATAGATTCTGATTTCAGGTGTATTGTATGTCGGGGGTAAATCTGATAGCAGTTGAGAGAGAGATTTCTTCTGGCGAGCCAAAATTTCCAGCAGACGGGCTGAAGAATAAATGGCATCGTCAAAACCAAACCATTTATCAGCGAAAAAGATATGACCACTCATTTCTCCAGCCAGCAGGGCTTGTTCTTCTTTGATTTTCTTTTTAATTAAGGAATGTCCAGTTTTCCACATAATGGGGCGGCCTCCCAGCCGGTCAATTTCTTTATAAAGAAGTTGGGAGGCTTTGACTTCGGAGATAACTGCGGCTCCGGGATGCTCAGGCAGAATCTCGCGGCAGAAGAGAATCATCAATTTGTCACCCCAAATGATTTGTCCTTGGTCATCAATCACCCCAATTCGGTCGCCATCGCCATCATAAGCCAGCCCCACTTCAGCCTGCTCTTTTTTGACCCGCCTGATCAAGTCTTGAAGAGCCTCAGGGATGGTAGGGTCGGGGTGATGATGAGGAAAATGCCCGTCCATCTCACAGTAGAGAGGGATGACCTGACAGCCAAGTTTTTTAAAGAGGGGTACGGCGACCGCGCCGGCAGTGCCGTTGCCGGCATCGACCACTATTTTAAGAGGGCGAGCGAGAGAAACATTGTTTAAAACATATTGAGTATATTCGGGAATTATATTTATCTGTTTCCGGGGCGCCGCCGAACCGCGGGCAAACTTTCCGGTTTCCAGAATTTGATAAATTTCTTGAATCTGGTTTCCATAAAGAGTTTCTTGGCCGATCATCATCTTGAACCCGTTATATTCGGGCGGATTGTGGGAGCCGGTAATCATTACCCCACTCTCTATATTTTTATAGTACACGGCAAAATAAAGAAGGGGGGTCGGAATGGTGTTTAAGTCAATAACCTGGCAACCGGTTGATTCTAGTCCTTTGGATATGGCTTCAGCAAAAGTGGGGGAGCTCAGTCGACAGTCCCGACCCAAAGCTACCTCTTTGACTCCCTTTTGACGATAGTAAGTACCAATTGCTTTGCCTAACAATTCTACAGAGGCTGGGGTTAAGTCTTGGTCAACGATGCCTCGGATGTCATATTGGCGAAAGATTTCTTTTTTTAACTTCATACTCGGCTCCTTTTATCTTTTTTCAGCTTGACGGTGTCCCTCTATTTATTGGTTGGTGCTCACGGACGAGTTTATAATTTACTTGATTTTGGTTAACTCCGTCAATTTTTCTTCTATCTCGGGCCACCTTTCCTGAGCCGTCAAGATAAATTCGATAAACTCGCGGACAGCTCCCTGGCCTCCCCGAAAGGTGGAAATAAAATGACTGGCTTTTTTGACTAGAGGATGAGCATCGGCTACAGCGCCGGCCAAACCCACCTTTTTCATTACTTCTAAATCGCCCAGGTCGTCACCAATGAAAGCTACTTCCTCAGGAGTAAGCTGGTGCCGCTGACAGATCTCTTCCAGGATTTTTTTCTTGTCGAGGATCCCCTGATGGACCTCAGTCATTTTCAGTTTGGCCGCTCTTTTGTCCAGGGCTCGGGAAGACTTTCCGGTAATAAGACCAGTTTTGAGACCAACTAGTTGGGCCATGAGAATCCCCATGCCGTCCCGGACATGATATGATTTTAGTTCTTCTCCATTAGGAAAGACTAGAATAGTGCCGTCAGTGAGAGTGCCGTCGACATCCATTAAAATCATTTTGATTTTTCTGGCTCGGTCGATATTAGTCATTTTCATTTTGTCCTTTCCCCTTCTTCGGCCACTCTGCCCTTGGTGAAAAGCCCGAGATTGGATAATTTATTGTGGCTATGTATTGTAACATGCCTGAGGAAGTTGAAGCAAGGTGGGAAAAAAACGGCAGAAGATTCAAGGCTTTAAGCTACTGTTTAGTTGGCCGAGACTCTGTTTTTTATAAAAGATGAGTTAGATTTGCAACCAAGAGAGATGGAAACGCTTGGCCTTTATTGTCTTGAAAATAGAGTTTGGGGAGCCTCCGAGGAGTTAGACCTCGAATGTTAAAAATAGAGAAGAAGCAATTTATTCAATCTGGCTGTCGAGAGAGCCACCTGTAATGAATTTGCTCCCCCTTAGGCTTTTCAGCTTTTTCTTGCTTAATGGAGTAGGCTTCAGGGGGGAGGCGATGGATTAAAACATTTCTGTTCGCCAGAGATCGTGCAGGTGAATAATTCCCTCAATTTTGCGGTCACGATCAACCACAATCAAGGAAGTAATCTTATTTTCTTCCATAAGATTCAGAGCTTTGGTGGCCAGGTCATGGCGAGAAATGGTTTTCGGGTCAGGGGTCATGCAGTCCCGAGCTGTTTTATGAATCATCTCGGCGCCATATAACTGGAGTTTTCGTCGAAGGTCACCGTCGGTGATAATCCCCACCAGACGTTCTTCCGCATCCACGACACAAGTCATGCCCAGTTTTTTGCGAGACATTTCTGACAGAACCTCAGCCATGGGTGTTGTTTCGTTTACCATAGGTATTTGTTGGCCTCGATGCATTAAATCTTTAATTTTTAAAAGTTTCTTGCCAATTTGGCCCTTGGGATGGACCCGGGCAAAATCTTCCTCAGTGAACCCTTTTTTGCGCATTAAAGCTACGGCTAGGGCATCCCCCAGAGCGAGGGTGGCCGTACTACTGGCGGTGGGAACCAATCCAGTAGGTTCGGCTTCTCGACTCACCCGAGCACAGAGGACAATGTCACTATAACGGGCCAGGCGAGAAGATGGGTTGCCAGTCACGCAAATCAGTTTAACCCCGATTCGTTTAAAAAAGTCCAGGAGGTCAATGATTTCTTTGGTTTCTCCACTATAGGAAATAGCAATAATGATATCCTGTTTGAGAATCATGCCTAAATCCCCATGACCCGCTTCAGCTGGATGAATAAAAATGGCCGGAGTGCCGCAGCTGGAAAGGGTGGCGGCAATTTTCCGGCCCACCAAACCGGATTTGCCCATTCCGGTCACAATCACTCGACTGGGACATTCAGCCAACAGTTCTACGGCTTGGATAAAGCTCTCCCCTAGTTGTTGAGCCACTTCTTGGACAGCCTGGGCTTCGATTTCCAGAACCTCACGGCCAAGGCGGATAATATCATCTTTCTTCATTGTTTTACCTTTACCTTTTTATTCTTTTTCTTCAGGGGAAGAAGAATGAAAAGAGTGGAGACAAGTATATAAGTGGCTTAATTCACTCAACAAATTGGTTAATTCGGCTAAAGGCCAGGAATTGGGACCATCGGAAAGGGCTTTTTCCGGCTGGTCATGAACTTCAAGGAAGAGGCCATCGGCTCCAGCCGCCAGAGCTGCCCGGGCGATAGTGGGAATGAATTGGGCTTCTCCTCCAGAAGCTGTTCCCCGGCCCCCCGGACGCTGAACACTATGGGAAGCATCAATGACCACCGGAAATCCCCATTCTTTCATGATAGGAATGGAGCGGACATCGACCACGAGATTGTTGTAGCCAAAACAAGTGCCCCTTTCCGTCAGTAGAAGTTGTTCATTGCCTTGACTTAAGGCTTTCTCGATAACGTTGTGCATTTCAGCTGGAGAGAGAAATTGGCCTTTTTTTATATTCAAGGGTTTACCTGTGCGAGCTGCGGCCACAATAAGGTCTGTTTGGCGGCAGAGGAAGGCTGGAATCTGGATAATATCTAAGACTTCGGCCGCTGGTTCAGCTTGAGCTGCCTCATGGATATCCGAGATGACCGGAACTCCTAAACTTTGTTTAACAGCTGAGAGGATGGCCAAGCCTTTCTTCAAGCCAGGACCTCGATAGGATTTGATTGAGGAGCGATTAGCTTTATCAAAAGAAGCCTTAAAGACAAAAGGAATCTTTTTTTCGGAGGTAATCCGTTGGAGAGCTTCGGCTAAAAAGAAGGTGTGTTCCTCACTTTCAATAACACAAGGACCAGCGATGAGAAAGAAACCGTCGTTTCCCCCGAGGGTTGTTTTGTTATTAAGAATTATTTTTCTGGCAACGGTAGGCATAGCTGGCTCCAATAAAAGCTTTAAAGAGAGGATGAGGCTGGAGTGGTTTGGATTTAAACTCCGGATGGAACTGACAGCCTAGAAACCAGGGGTGGTCAGGTAATTCAATGATTTCTACCAAATCGTGGTCAGGATTTTTTCCCGAGATAATAAGTCCGGCCTTGCTGAGTAAAGACTCATAAGCAGGATTAAATTCATAGCGGTGGCGATGCCGTTCCCAAATGGCCAGACGGTGGTAGGCTTTTTCAGCCAAGGAGCCCTTTTTCAGATGACAAAGATATGCCCCCAAGCGCATGGTGCCGCCGAGTTGTTTGACTCCCTTTAATTCCCGCCATTTAAAGAAAATTTTATGAGGAGTTCGGGGATTAAATTCAGTGCTGTTAGCTTCTTTTAAACCAGCTACATGTCGAGCGAATTCAATTGTGGCGCACTGCATGCCCAGACATATCCCAAAAAAAGGAATTTTGTTGACCCGAGCGTAGGTGATAGCGTTGATTTTACCTTCAATACCCCGGACTCCAAATCCACCCGGGACCAAAATACCATCAGCTTCCTTTAGGATGCACTCTGGTGAGTTGCATTCCAGCTCTTCAGCTTCCACCCAGGCAATGTTGACCTTGAGGTGGTGGGCCGTGCCGGCATGATCCAGAGCTTGCTTCAGGCTGATATAGGAGTCATGAAGTCCTGCGTATTTGCCCACTAAAGCAATATTGACCTCATCCCGCGGGTGTTTCATTCTCTCCACCATTTCTTTCCAGCGGCGCAGATGGCGGCGACGGGGTGGCAATCCCAGGCGCTTGATGATGATTTTATCCAGTTGTTGCTGGGCAAAAATGAGAGGGATTTCATAGATGTTATCTACGTCTTTGGCGGTAATTACAGCTTCCAGAGGGACATTAGTAAAGAGCGAGATTTTCTGACGAATCTCGGGTGAAAGAAAGCGGTCGGTTCGACACAAAATGATATCGGGTTGAATACCGATTGCCCGGAGCTCCTTGACACTGTGCTGAGTAGGTTTGGTTTTTAATTCGCCTGAGGTTTTAATGAAGGGGACGAGGGTCAAATGGACAAAAAGGGTGTTCTCCGGACCAAGAGACAGACGCATTTGACGAGTGGCTTCTAAAAAAGGTAGGCCTTCAATGTCACCCACAGTTCCCCCAATCTCAATGATGACAATATCATTGTCATTCGAGACAGCATAAAAGGCATTTTTGATTTCATCGGTGACATGAGGAATTACCTGAACAGTTTTGCCCAAGAATTGCCCTTCTCTTTCTTTGCGGAGAATAAGTTCATAGATCTTTCCGGCTGTCCAATTATGGGCTTTGGTGGTTTTAGTTGAGGTAAATCTTTCGTAATGGCCTAAATCAAGGTCAGTTTCAGCGCCATCATCTGTGACATAGACTTCTCCATGCTGAAAGGGGTTCATTGTACCTGGGTCGACGTTGAGATAGGGGTCGAATTTCTGGAGAGTTATTTTGTAGCCGTGGCTTTCTAGGAGCATTCCGATGGAAGCCGCGGCGATCCCCTTTCCCAGAGCAGATAGAACACCTCCCGTGACAAAAATAAATTTAGGCATTCTTTACTTTCCTATCCTTTAAAAATTTTTCCACCTTGATTATATCTTCTGGCGTATCGACACTCAAGGTTTTTACGTTGGTGGAAACTATTTTTATCGAGAAGCCGTTTTCCAAAGCTCGAAGTTGTTCCAGACGCTCTTTTTCTTCGAGAGAAGAACGAGGCAACTCGACAAATTTTAGGAGAAAGTCTCGTTGATAGCCATAGAGCCCAATATGCTGCCAGAAATAATCAAACGAGCCTTGAGAGGCATAGGGAATAGGCGCCCGGGAAAAATAAAGAGCATTGCCTTGGTGATTAACCACTACTTTGACTATATTTGGGTCAAAGAAGTCTTCAGCGCTGTTGTTACGGCGGGCCAAAGTAACCATAGGAACTGGCTCCTTTTCAAGAGCCGCTACCAGGTCGTCAATCATGCTTGGTTGGAGGAGAGGTTCGTCCCCTTGAATATTGATAATTAGGGGATAGTCAAAATTCCGGGCCACTTCGGCTACCCGATCTGTACCTGAAGGATGATGAGGGGCGGTCATTCTGACTTCTGCTCCAAAAGTTAAGACTTTTTCGTAAACCCTCTGATCATCGGTAGCAATAATTAATTTATCCAGGGATGAGGCCAGAGAGGCAGCTTCGTAGACCCATTGCAGAAGAGGCTTGCCGGCTAGTTCAGCTAGGACTTTCCCTGGAAATCGGGCAGAGGCGAATCGAGCCGGGATAACTCCAAGTGCTTTTTTCACTCTGGTTGGCTAGGAGAGGTAGTCTTTTTTTCTTCAACATGAAGTGTGGTCGAGGCCGGCACTTTATCAGTGGTCTGACAATTAGCCTCAAGATAAGCCCCTTCTTCAACCACTAATTTGGGAGTTAAGATGGTTCCGATCACTCTTCCTTTAGAGTGGATTTCCACTCTTTCTCTGGCTTGAATATTGCCTTTAATTTCTCCGTCAATAATGACCGTGCCAACTTTGATATCAGCATCTATCCGGCCGTTTTCCCCTACGACTAGCACGGAGTCAGAATTGATGTTACCTTTAAAACGGCCATCGATGCGGAAGGAACCTTTAAAATTAAGATCTCCCTTGATTTCAGTCTCTTTGTCAAAAAATCCGGTTATTTTGTCTTCGTCAAATTCTTTCCTTTTTTCTTTCATCTCATTTTGCTCCTTTGATTTTATCGAAAACACGGTTTAAGTCATCGGTTGAATAGTAATATATTTTAATGACCCCTTTCTCTAGGTTACCGCTGATGGAGACCTTAGTTCCTAGAGTCTGAATGAGTTCTTCCTGAGCCGCCAGCAAATCAGGGTCAGGAGAAGGCGTCTCTTTTCTGGGAGGAGACTGGGTTTTGATTTTTTGGATAAGTTTCTCCACTTCTCTTACGGAAAGGCCCTCTTTGATTATTTGGCGGGCCAGCGATATTTGTAAAGCCTCGTCTTCCAAAGCCAAGAGCGCCCGAGCGTGTCCCATAGTCAATTGGCCTTCCATTAAAAAGGCCTTTATTTCCGGCGGCAGTTTTAAGAGTCGCAGGTAATTAGTCACGGAAGCCCGTTCCTTGCCGACTTTATCTGCGACTTCTTGTTGAGTATAACCTAATTCATCAATCATTTTTTGATAGGCTAAGGCTACTTCTAGAGGATTAAGGTCTTCCCGCTGGAGATTTTCCACAAGAGAAGCTTCTAATTGCTGAGCTTTACTAAGCTTGCGGATGATAACTGGCAAGCGTTGTAAGCCAATTTTTTGGGCCGCCCGCCAGCGTCTCTCCCCGACCACAATATAAAAATAATCATTTTCTCCAGGCACGACCACTAAAGGTTGAAGGAGGCCGGTTTCTTTAATCGATTGAGCCAATTCCTCAATGGCTTCTTCTTTAAAGGTTACCCGAGGTTGATTAGGATTGGGCACTAGACGGTCGATCTCGAGTTCAGTAAAGCGTTCCTCTTTAAGAATGCCATAATCATCGGGTAAAAAGGCTTTTAAACCCTTACCTAAAGCTTTCTTTTTCATGTTTTATCAATTCTCCAGCTAAATTTAAATAAGCTTGAGCCCCTTTAGATTTTATATCATAAAGCAAAATAGGTCGACCAAAACTTGGGGCCTCTGCCAGCTTGACAGTGCGTGGGATGATAACTTCATAGGTAATATGAGGCAAGGAGGCTCTAATTTCCTCAGCTACCTGTTTGGCTAAATTGGTCCGCTCGTCGTACATAGTCAGAAGAATGCCTTCAATCATCAGAGTCGGATTGAGCGTCCGGCGAACTTCGTCCAAGGTGCGGAGTAAATCAGGAATGCCCTCCATACAGAAAAATTCAGTTTGAATCGGGATAAGAATGGAGTCAGCCGCGGTCATAGCATTGATGGTTAAGAAGCTTAGAGAAGGAGGACAATCAATAAAAATATAGTGGAATTTGTTTTTGATGGGGCTTAAGGCTAAGCGAAGTCTTTTTTCCCGGTCCTTTTCACTAAAGACTTCGGCTTCAAAACCTGTTAATTCTGGCGAACAGGGACAGAGATAAAAGTTGTCGACACCGGTTGGTTGGAGCTGATCCATCAGATTAGCTCCATTCATCAACACAGCATAAATACCCCGGCCCGATTTTTTTGGATAGCCTAAACCAGCGGTAGCCATACCTTGAGGATCGAAATCAATGAGGAGAACCCGCCGGCCTTTGACCGCCAGAGAGGCCGAAAGATTAATAGCTGTGGTGGTTTTCCCTACCCCTCCTTTTTGATTAACAACAGCGATTATCCTGCCCATGAGTTCACTCTTTAGAAGAAGATGTTTCACGTGGAACATTGCTTGGCGGACTCGCCTTCTTCATTAAGCGGAGATAAATGTAGAGATTGAGAATAGCCGCTGGGGTAATTCCAGGGATTTGTTTAGCTTCACCTATGGTCCGCGGAGAATACCGAGTTAGTTTCTCTATAACTTCTCGGGTTAATCCAGGGATTTGATTATAATCGATTGTGGGAGGCAGGCGTAGACTTTCAATTTTCTGCATTTGGGCAATTTCATGAGTTTGTCTTTTAAGATAACCTTCGTATTTCACTTCCGCTTCAATATGTCTGATTTCCTCATCGCTGAGCGTAAAGTCAGGCTGGCTATATTCTAACACATTTGACCAGTGAACATGAGGTTTTTTTAAATATTCTTTCAGGGACAGGCTTTGGCCTTGAGGTAATTTAACTTTTGTGCTTTCTAAAAAGAACAAGGCCTTTTTTATTTTTTGTTGTTTTTGTTTAAATTCCTGGTAGACGTCCTCAGGAATTAAACCGAGCTGGTAACCATACGGCAGAAGGCGCTGGTCAGCGTTATCAATGCGGAGTTGAAGTCGATATTCGGCGCGGGAGGTAAAAAGTCGATAGGGTTCTTCCACACCTCGGGTAATCAGGTCATCAATCAGAACCCCGATATAGGCCTCATGGCGCCTCAGGATGAATGGTTTTTCTTTTTTTAGTTGCCGGGAAGCGTTAAGGCCAGCTATCAATCCCTGAGCAGCGGCTTCTTCGTAACCGGAAGTGCCATTGATTTGGCCGGCCAGATAGAGGCCCTTTATTTTTTTTGTTTCCAGGGTGGGCTTAACTTGGGTGGGTACTACCGCATCATATTCAATGCCATAAGCCGGTCGGAGAAAGCGGGCCTCTTCAAGTCCCGGGATGCTCTTGAGGATAGCCTGTTGCACTTCAAAAGGTAGACTCGAGGAGAGCCCGTTGACATAGATTTCGGCTGTATTCAGCCCTTCTGGTTCAAGAAAAAACTGGTGGCGAGGGTGATGGGGGAATTTAACGACCTTGTCTTCAATGGAAGGACAATAGCGGGGACCGATGCCCACAATCAGGCCACTGTACAAAGGAGATTTATCCAAATTTTGGCGAATTATTTCATGAGTTTTTTCATTGGTGTAGCCAATGTAACACAGGACTTTATTGGTTAATTCTTTTTTAGTGCGGAAGGAGAAAGGAACGGGTTTTTCATCTCCGGGCTGAGGCTTGAATTTACTCCAATCAATGGAATCCCGGTGGAGGCGCATTGGAGTGCCGGTTTTAAGGCGGAAGGTTTGGAGGCCTAATTTTTTAATGTTCTCGGCCAGCTCCAAGGAGGGCGGTTCGTTGGCTCGACCAGCTGGGTAATGGCGAAGACCAATATGGATAAGGCCATTTAAAAAAGTGCCTGGTGTCAGAATTACCGCTTTAGCGGTAATCACCGTGCCTTCTTTGGTTCGAATGCCGGTCACCCGGCCGCGCTGAGTAAGAATTTCAGTGACAATTGCCTGGAAAAGGGTTAAGTTTGGTGTTTCTTCAAGCCACTGTTTCATGAGGAGACGATATTGGGCTTTGTCGGATTGGCAACGGGGCGCTTGAACAGCTCCACCCCGGCTACGATTCAACAAACGGAATTGAATACCTGTTTCATCGGCCAAGAGGCCCATTAAGCCGCCTAGAGCATCAATTTCCCGGACGAGTTGCCCTTTAGCTAATCCTCCGATAGCTGGATTGCAAGACATTTGAGCAATTGTTTCTAGGTGAATAGTCACCAGACAAGTTGAATGTCCCCGGCGGGCCGCAGCGTGGGCAGCTTCACAGCCAGCATGTCCAGCCCCGATGACAATAATCTCAAAATCAGTTATTCCCCGAGCCATACTTATTTACCTATACAGAATTGATTGAAAATATTTTCCAGAATTTCTTCATTTCGGATTTCCCCCAAAAGTTCGTTGACTGCTGGCAGAATTTGTCGAATTTCTTCCGAGAGATGTTCTTCTGAATAATTTTCCTGGAGAAGATGGAGAGTTTTTTCTAGACCAGACTTGATTTGTTCCAGCAGAACTTTTTGGCGTTGGTGAAGAATGACTTCCTGACCGAAGTCCTTTTGAGGCACAAAGAGCTTATGAATTTTTTCTTTGAGTTGCTCTAGGTGAGTTCCCTTAAGAGCCGAGATGGGCACTACCACGTTCCCTGAAAATTGACGTTTTATTTCCATCGCTGAGACTTTTTGGGGGCGATCTATTTTGTTCAAAACGATTATTTTTGGTTTTTCCTTAAATGAATTAAGAAGATGGCGGTCTTCTGAGGTTAATTCTTCCGAGGCATCAATTACTAGGAGGAGCCCCTCAGCTTGTTGGGCCCTCTGTTGAGTCCGTCTTAAGCCCTCTTTTTCGGCTGGATGTGAAGGTTGACTCAGACCAGCAGTATCCACCAGACGGAAAACCGAGTTTTTGATAAGAACTTTTTCTTCCAGATAGTCTCGGGTAGTGCCGGGAAGCGCTGTGACAATGGCTCTTTCTTCTCCGCACAGGGCGTTGAAGAGAGTTGATTTACCCACATTAGCCCGGCCGATGATAGCCAGTTGGACTCCCTCAGAGAAAGTTTTACCCAGAGCGTAGCTCTGGATGAGAGTTTGAAGGTGATCAATGAGAGAAGTCAATATTTCTTTTATCTGCTCAGAAGTAATTTTAACTTCTTCTTCCGGGAATTCAATGTTGGTCTCCAGCCAGGACAGAAGATCCACGAGTTCTTCTCGAACTGAACGGAAAGTGCGGGAGAGGGAGCCTTCAAGTTGCTGGAAGGAGATGCGGGCCTGGTGAAGCGAGGTGGCTTTAATCAGATCGAGAACTGCTTCTGCCTGGAGAATGTCTAAGCGGCCGTTAAGATAGGCTCGCAGAGTGAATTCTCCAGGTCGGGCCAGGCGGGCCCCGGCTTCAACTCCCAGACGAATCACTTCTTCGAGCAGAAGGGGACTGCCGTGGCAGGATATTTCGACCATGTCTTCTCGGGTGTAGGTCTTGGGAGCAGGAAAGTAAGTTAATAAAGCTTCCTCAAAGAAGCATTTTTCTTGGGGATGATAGATTTTACCTAAAATTGGTCGCCGGGGTGGAATATTTTTTTTAGAGCGAAGCGGTTGGAAGAAACTTTGGGCGATCCGTAATGAGTCTTGACCGCTAAGACGGACAATGCCTAACCCACCATAGCCTGGTGGCGTGGAGATAGCGATAATTGTATCTTCGAACCTCATCTAAATAATAATAGTGACTGTGAAGGCAAAGGTAAAGAGGTTGTCAGGCAGAGAAAATGAGATAAAGGAAATGGTTCTCAATTATCAATTTCGTCTCTAGGGAGCCTTCTTCTGCCGGCAAATTATCTTGGCATTTCCTCGGATGCTTTGACCGGGTAAACACGGATCTGTTTAAGGAAGCCTTCGCCCAGACTTTCGGTGGCTAACCCAGGAATCTGATTCACGGTCAGATGGACAATCCGTCTTTCATAGGGATTCATGTAATCCATGATTTCTTCCCGGCCTGTTTCCTGAACGATTCGGGCCGCCTGTTTGGCTCTTTCTCGTATTTCCCGCTCTTTCCTCTTTTTGAAAAAGTCACAGTCAATTTGGACTTTCGCTTCGGAAACTTTATTCAGAATGTGCTGGATGGCGAGAAGCAGCGCTCCATCTTTGCGTAACAGAAGGTGTTTATCCTGACCGTCGAAAATCACAAAGAGCATCTCATTGCGTTCCTTTAAATAATAACTAAGCTCCAGAGGGAATATTTCTAGGAATCTATTCAGGAATTGTGCCGCTGGCGAGTCCTCTAAAGATTTTTTTGGCCAGGCCCGAATAACAATCTCCTTGCCTTTGATACCGAAAAGTTTTGTTTTTTCAGTAACTATCTCGTAATTGAGTTGAGAGCGAGGTCGTTTGAGCACGTGCTCAGCGTGACTGATGGCTTCTTCGAGATTACGACCTTTAAATTCCTGAATAGTGTTATTTTTTTCGTTTTTTTCCATGAGCTACTCTCTTTTTTTTGTGCATTAATTTATTCATGATGTATTGTTGTCCAATTTGGAGGACATTGTTGGTTAACCAATAAAGGACCAAGCCACTCTGAAAATTCATGAAAAAGACAGTCATGACTACAGGCATGATGAGCATCATTCTTTGTTGGGTGGGATCGGCTGTGGTGGGAGTCATTTTTTGACTAATGAACTGGGTAATGCCCATTAGAATTGGAGTAACATAGTAGGGGTCCTTAACCGAAAGGTCTTTTATCCAGAAGATAAAAGGACTGTGTCGGAATTCAATGGACACAGCCAGCATCCGGAAAAATCCCCAGAAAATCGGAATCTGAATCAGCAAGGGCAGGCAGCCTCCAGCGGGATTAATGCCGTGTTCTTTGTAAAGTTTCATCATTTCTTCGTTCATCTTGCGGCGTTGAGCAATATCACTTTTGGCTTTCTTATATTTGGCCCGGAGGGCCTTGATTTTAGGTTGGAGCTCCTGCATTTTAGCCATGGATTTAGTGCTGCTGTAAGTGAGGGGAAAGAAAAGAATTTTGATGATAAAGGTGAGAATAATAATAGCCAACCCCCAATTAGGAAAAGCGGAGTGGATGGCTTTAATGGCTTTAAGAAGTATTTCCGCAATCCAGCCGAAAAAGCCGAAGCGGATGATTTTTTTGGTCTGGAAACCAAGTTGAGTCAGGAGTTCAAAATCTTTGGGTCCCAAATAAACCTGAGAGACATTGGTGACGCTTAGAAAATATAGAGGTTTCCCTTCTGGTTGGGTTTCTTTGCGGAAGAGAGCACTGGTTTTTTCTGGTTTCCCCAAGAAAATAGCCGCAAAATAGTTATCTTCATAGGCTGCCCAGGTGACAAAGTTAAAAGCCACTTGGTTTTCTTTTAATTTTTCTTCCTTTTGATGGTAGACTTTGGGGCCAGCTAAGACAGAAACTCCCCGGCCGCTGCCAAAACGTTGCTTTTGCTGGAGGGGAGAGGTGTGGGTAATGCTAGGACCCCAGAGAAGACTGTAAGTCAGAGGCGTTTTGTTTTTGATGACGGTGATGTTCACAGAGATGACGTAAGAATCACCAGAAAAGGAAAAGCTTTTTTTGACGAGTGAACCCTCTTCAGTAGCGTAGGTAAAGCTTAATTCAGCCGATTCGCCTGACTGGAGATGGAGGGCAGTGGTCGAAGGTTGATAGAGAGACTGACAGATGGTTTGGTCAAATGGCCCATCGCCTGTTTCCAGAGCGAAAGGATAACGTCCTGTTTCCTGGGCGCGAGGAGAGACCAATTCCAATATTTTTCCCTCGTCATCCTTATAATTTTTCAGCTGCCAGCTTTTGAGAACGCCGCCTCGATTACTCCAGACGGCCCGGTAAAGAGGGGTCTCAACCACCACTTCAGTTTCCTCAGAGGCTGCCACCGGCTTGATTTCTTCGGGTAGTATTTCCAAAGATGGCTGAGGGGAAGTAGTAGTAGCGGGAGGAGAAGGGGTGGGGACTGGCGTAGGTTTTTCAGGAGTAGTGGTGGCTGTCTGAGTTACAGACTTTTCTGGAGTTGGCTCCACAGGTTTTTTAACGAAAAGAAGTTGATAAAGGAATAGAACCACAAATGATAAGAAAATGGCTAAAATAAGTCTTTTTTCCATTGGGTAATCCTTTAAGGAACTGGGTCAATCCCTCCGGGATGGAAAGGGTGACATTTAAGAAGCCGTCGTATTCCCAGAAACAGTCCTTTCCAAGGGCCATATTTTTGGACTGCTTCATAGGTATATTCAGAACATGTAGGCGTAAAACGGCAGTGGTGTCCCAACCAGGGGGAGACGAATTTTTTATAAGTTCGAAGAATAAAGAGTAAAACTGAATTTATCATCATCGCTATTAGTTCAAGTCTGGCTATTGGTCTTAATTATTTGGAGAGCCTGCTGATATTCATTCAGGAGGTT
>QMPV01000020.1 GCA_003648765.1 Candidatus Aminicenantota bacterium | reverse complement strand
GTGATGTACCTCGTAATCTTGTCTCATGCGTTTGCCCTGGAGCAATGCTGTCATATAAAGCCGGATATGGAGTCAAATGAAGGATCTGTGGATATGGTGAGCTGAACTACTTTTTAATAAATACTTTAAACTATTAGGTATTCTTTTTTGCGATGAGCCTTAGAAAATATCATCGATAATGCCCCTGAAGCTGTAGCTTTGCTTAATCCCTCCGGTAAAGCTATAAAAATCAATAAAGAATTCACCAGATTATTCGGATACACCCTGGCAGATGTAGAAAAAGGAGAGGTCTTATTAGCCCCGGAAGAGTTGATGAATGAATCTAATATGATCTTGGAGAGAACTAAAGCGGGGAAAAAAGTGATACTTCAGACAAAGCGTTTCAAAAAAAATGGAGAACCCGTTGAAGTAGAAATTGTAGCCGGGCCAATCAAGAAAAACAACCAACTAATAGCTATTTATGTTGTCTGGAAAAATTTATCAGAACTCAAAGAATCTGAAAGAAGAGCCAGAAAAAATGAAGAGCGTTTCCTGGCCATTTTCGAGGGCTCTCGTGATGCCCTCCTCTTCATCACTGACCAACAAGCTCATTTCGTCGCGGTTAATCAAGCTGCCTGCAAATTAACTGGATACTCCCGCGAAGAACTTCTCCAAATGAGAATACCCGATCTTCATGAAGAAGCTGACCTCGAAGCTTATAAACAATATTTTCACCGAATATTACGAGGCGAATCCATCCTCAGCGAAGCTAAAATATTAAGAAAAGATGGCCAAAAAATAGATGTTGAATTCAGTAATAACATAATTTTTCTAGATGGCACTCCTTACATCCATACTGTGGCGAGGGATATTTCCGAATGGAAAAAAGACAAAGAAAGAATTAAAGCCTTTCTCCGAGAAAAAGATGTTATGCTCCAAGAAATCCATCATCGCGTCAAAAATAATATGCAGATAATAATTAGTCTGATGAGAATTCAAGCCAGGAAAGTCAAAAACGCCAGATTTTCAAAATATCTACAAGCTCTCCAGGATCGCGTTTATTCCATGTCCCTTATTCATGACCATTTCTATAAAGAAAGGCAATTAGATAAAATCAATATTGCCACCTACATAAAAGAGTTGATTAACCATCTCTTTTATATCCATGGCCACAAAGACAACAAAATTAAGATCACTCTGGCTATAGATAAAATCTACCTCGATTTAAACAAAGCCGTGCCCTTTGGGATGCTGATTAACGAAATCATTACCAATATTCTCAAACATGCTTTTCCTCAAAGAAAAAAAGGGGAAATTTTTCTCCGATTATACCAAGACGGCAACAAGAAAATACATCTACTGATTAGTGATACTGGAGTAGGCTTACCTTCGGAAGTAGATATCGAAAATCCCACCACTATGGGTCTTCAACTAATGAAAGATCTAACGCAACAATTGAAGGGAGAAATTCAGATTGAAAGTGAGCAAGGCACCAAAATCAAAGTAGTTTTTCCGGGCAAAAATTAAAGCTGGCCACCTAAAAATTAACCTCTTCTTGACTGAAAACCTCTTGGAGAAATCTTAAGAAACGTTCTCTAAATTCCTTCCGTTTCAAAGCAAGTTCAACTGTGGCCTGCAGGAAGCCAAACTTGTCTCCAGCGTCATATCTCCGCCCTTCAAAAAGAAGACCATAAACGGGCTGTTTTTCCAGAAGAAGTTGAATGGCATCAGTAATTTGGATTTCGCCTCGCTTATCAGGGGGAGTCCGTCTAATCATTTCAAATATTTCCGGGGTGAAAACGTAACGCCCAATAACAGCTAAATCAGAAAAGGCTTTGGCCGGACCAGGCTTCTCGACCAGCTCCTCCACCTGAAAAAGACGGTCACTAATGGGTTTCGGTTTAATTATCCCGTACTTATTCATACCGTCTTCATCCACTCGTTGAAGAACAATAACTGTAGCTTTTTTCTCCCGAAAAACTTCGATCAATTGCTTAATACAAGGAACCGGGCAGTCAAATATATCATCCGGCAGTAACACAGCAAAAGGCTCCTGGCCAACAAAGTCTTCACTCATTAAAATAGCATGCCCCAAACCCAAGGCCTGACGCTGCCGGATATAGCAAAAATCTGCCAGATGGCTAATTCTTCTAACTTCCTCTAGTAACTCTATTTTTTTCTTTTCTTCCAGAAAATTTTCCAGTTCTGGAGTCTCGTCAAAGTGATCCGGAATAGTCTCTTTTCGTCGACTGATTATCAGGCCGATCTTCTTCAAGCCGGCCTGGACCGCCTCTTCCACGCTGTATTGAATAAGTGGTTTATCTACCACGACCAACATCTCTTTCGGTTGAGCTTTGGTGGCTGGTAAAAACCGTGTGCCAAAACCCGCCGCAGGAATAACTGCTTTTCGCACCTCCATCTACTTCTCCTTTCGGAATGAATTCATAGCCTTATCCTCCCTTGTGGGAGAGAGGAAAACCCCACTCCCCCCTTTAAAAAAATAACTTATTGGTTAAAAAAAGTTTGTTTAAAATCGATAACTAATGGACAGATTAGGCACGAGGATGGTCATATTGTAGACACCCGGCATAGCTGCTTCATATTCCGGGTCAAGAAGAACTTTTTCAAAAGGAACTTCTCTTTCCTTGCCTTTTAAATACTCAAGCCCAAAGTCAATCTGCAATCCATCTAATTTGTAGCCAAAACCAAAGGTGAAGACATTGAAAGTGTAGCTAGGGAGAAGCACATTCATTGTCTTCTCTGGAGTTGGAGTGGGATCATAATAGTAACCCGCCCGAACAGCAAAAGTATTAAAATTATACTCAGCTCCAAAGCGGAATTGGGTGGCATCATCCCAATAAAGTGGACGCTCGTCGTCACCGCTGGCAGCCATCATCACTTGCCAGAAGGGATCTTTAAAATCGGTATGCATCTTATCCAGCTTTGACCATTGTGTCCATTGAATATCCGCGGTGATAGTCAACTCTGGCAGTGGCCTGATAGCTAGGCCGGCGGCAACCCACATTGGCCAAGTAACTTCTCTTTCGACATCAGATTTACTATTGGCGCCTAACTGATTAAGATTAGAGATAGAGGCATCACCCTTAAATTTAATTGTAGTGGCAGTTTTGACTGTGGCTCCAAAGCTAAACATCTCGCTGGGCTTAACCATCAAACCAAAAGTCGCTCCATACCCCCAGCCTTTCATACTCTCCTCGTACTGACCCAGGTCAACTTCCATATAATAAGGAGCAACAGGAATAGGCACATCAGCTGTTCCAGCATGCATGGCGATGTCAAAAAGACCATAGTTGAGATTAAAGGTGGCTCCCAAAGCAATCTTTTCACTCAATTTAACGGCAATAAGAGGAGAAAAAGAAACCATTCCTATCTTACTCCGCCATTTTATAGCCGGATTATTTTCAGCAATCGGAGCGAAATCTGAACCATTCCATTCTGCTCCCAGGCCCGAGGGAGTGTAAATACCAAACCCTGCTACAATATTCGGAGTAAGAGGGTGATAATAAGCAGCCAGACCTCCAAGATAATGTTTGCTTTTGGTTTTGGCGTCCACCAAAGTAAAAGGACCGATAACAGGAACATCCATCGTCAACTCATAAGTCGAAGAAGGAATAAGGTCTGTGCCATAAAAACCAAAATATTTCTGCTTAAAAAAGGCAGCGCCAGCTGGATTCCAGAAGATGGCACTAAAGTCATCGGCCAAGCCAACAAAGGCCCCACCCATCGTCAGGGCCCGAGTTCCCAGACTGTTCAGATTCAATCCGTTTCCCCAGGTAAGAGTCGAGGTCAACAGCATAGCCATAAAAACAATAGGCATCTTCCTCATCACTCTCATGTAATTACCTCCTTCTTTTCTTCTTTGTTTACGATATTCTGAGTGTTTTGTCAATCAATAAAGCTCTGACCGACTCAGGTTAAGGGTATTCAAGACCAAGCTTGGTTCCAAGGCCAAGAAAAATTAACCTTCTTTTAGTCTTACCCGATCTAGCTATTTAGCTATTAACTGTCTTCCTAAATAACAGTCTGCTGTATTTTGACTTTAAAGCAACCCAATTGCCTCCTAAATCCACTGAGAAAACTTCTTCTTTAGAATTGAATAAGACCATAGTTTAAAAATTAATTAGGGGTTAATAAACGGGTCTCTTCAAGCTATTCAACTTTAAACAATCCCTCCAGCTAACCTACCTTAAAAGAACAAATTCAAAAAATTCACAATTGTTAAACAGACTCTGGATATATTAAATTTTTGAACTCTTAGTCTTCCTCTTTGCTTCGCCCTTTATCAATTGAATCTAAACAGCTTCAATCTCTTTTACTTCTGGAACCGATTTCTTAATAAACCGACTTATCCCTTGAGTTAAAGTTATCTGCCTCATCGGGCAACCGACGCATGCCCCTAATAGTCTAACTTTAACCACGCCCTCTTTAGTCACTTCCACCAACTCAACATCCCCACCGTCTGCTTGCAGATGGGGGCGTAATTGATCTAGGGCTTTTTGGACTCTTTGTTCCAAACTTTCATTTTGTTCCATCATTTAAATTTATCCATTTTATTTTTTGGTGAAGGTGAATTCACCTTTATCATTTACATCCACTAAGATGGTATCTCCTTCTAAAAATTGCCCCTCGAGAATTTTAAGAGCTAGCGGATTTTGAACTTCTTGCTGGATAGTGCGCTTGAGGGGTCGGGCGCCATAAACAGGATCATATCCTTTTTCGGCCAACAATTTCTTGGCAGCTTCACTAAACTCAAGGCCAATTCGCCTCTCTTGCAATCTCCGCCGGAGATGTTCCAGTTGAATATCAACAATTTTGAGAATCACCTCTAATGTAAGCGGTTTAAAAATAATAACTTCGTCAATCCGGTTAAGAAACTCCGGACGAAAATGCTTCTCGAGGATGGCTTTGACTTCCTGCTGCATCTTTTCATAATCATGGCTTAATTCTTTAATCACGTGACTACCTAAATTAGAAGTCATAATGATTATCGTATTCCTAAAATCAACTGTCCGGCCTTTGCCATCGGTCAACCGACCGTCATCAAGAATTTGAAGGAGGATATTAAAGACGTCTGGATGAGCCTTTTCAATCTCATCTAGAAGCACTATGGAATAAGGTCGCCGTCTGACTGCTTCAGTTAATTGTCCACCTTCCTCATAGCCGACATAGCCTGGAGGAGCACCGATAAGTCGGGCCACTGAGTGTTTCTCCATGTACTCAGACATGTCCAAACGAACCATGGCTTTTTCATCATCAAAAAGAAACTCGGCTAAGGCTCGGGCCAGTTCTGTTTTTCCCACTCCCGTGGGACCTAAAAAGAGGAAAGAGCCCAGGGGTCGCGTGCTGTCTTGAATACCAGCTCGGGCTCGGCGAATGGTATCCGCCACTGCTTTCAAGGCATGGTCCTGGCCGACCACCCGCGTGGCTAACATCTTTTCCATCTTAATTAATTTTTCAACTTCGCCTTCCATTAACTTGGAAACCGGAATGCCAGTCCACTTGGAAACAATCTCAGCAATATCCTCTTCATCCACTTCCTCTTTCAACATTTTCTTCGTCTTCTGGACTTCCTCCAACTTGGCGGAAAGTTCTTTAATTTTCTTTTCTAACTCGACCAAACGACCATATCTTATCTCTGCCACCTTCTCCAATTCCCCCCGCCGTTCAGCCTGCTGTTCTTCGATTTTCAAATTATCAATCTCTTCCTTGAGACGATTCATCTCGGAGATAATTTCTTTTTCTTGAGTCCAATGAGCCTTCAATTCGTCCCGCTTCTCCTTTAACTCAGCTAGCTCCTTTTCCAGTTTAGCCAACCTTTCCTTAGAAGCCTTATCTTTTTCCTTTCTCAAAGCTTGCTTTTCCACTTCTAGTTGAGTGATGCGGCGCTCCAACTCATCTATTTCCTCAGGCAAAGAGTCTATTTCCATTCTAATACGAGAAGCGGCCTCATCAATGAGGTCCACGGCTTTATCCGGCAAGCGGCGGTCGGTTATATAACGGTGGGAAAGAGCGGCGGCCGCCACCAGGGCTGAATCTTTTATCTTAACCCCATGATGAACCTCATATTTTTCTTTTAAGCCGCGGAGAATAGAGATGGTTTCCTCAACCGAGGGTTCTCGGACAAAAACGGGTTGAAATCTTCTCTCTAAAGCAGCGTCTTTTTCAATATATTTCTGATATTCGTTCAGGGTAGTGGCCCCAATACAGCGCAACTCACCTCGGGCCAGAGCTGGTTTTAACATATTGGAGGCATCCACCGCTCCTTCAGCCGCTCCCGCCCCGATAATGGTATGCAATTCATCAATGAACAAAATAACCTGACCTTGGGCTTCTTTTATTTCTCTTAGAACCGCTTTTAATCTCTCTTCAAACTCTCCCCGGAACTTAGCCCCGGCAATCAAGGCGCCGATATCCAGGGCGATGAGGCGTTTATTCTTTAAGGATTGGGGCACATCACCGTTAGCAATCCGCTGGGCCAACCCTTCCACAATAGCTGTTTTACCTACACCGGCCTCTCCAATCAGAACCGGGTTATTTTTGGTTCGCCGGGAAAGCACCTGAATGACCCGCCTTATCTCCTCTTCCCGACCGATGACGGGGTCTAGTTTGCCCTGACGGGCCATAGCTGTCAAATCCCGGCCGTATCTTTCTAGAGCCTGATATTTGCCTTCCGGCTCTGGATCGGTCACCCTTTGTGAGCCACGAATAGACGCCAGGGCCTGGAGAAAATTATCTAAGGTTACTCCTTGACGCTGTAAAATTTGAGCAGCCGGGAGATGCTTATTTTTTAAAATAGCCAGAAAAAGATGTTCGGTAGAAATATATTCATCTTTAAGTTGATCTGCTTCTACCTGGGCAGCCGCTAAAATCTGCCTTAATGAAGGCGAAATATATATTTCTACTGTGCCCTCCACCCGGGGGAGTCGTTCTAAATGCCCGGTTAATTCCTTTTTCAGAGCCACCAAATTCACACCAATTTTCTCCAGCACGGCTTTAACAATGTTGTCATCTTGCTCCAGAAAAACCACCAAGAGATGCTCTGGATGAATTTCCTGATTCCTCAGCTCTTGAGCTTTGCGCTGAGCCAGCTGGAGTGCTTCCTGGGACTTAACTGTAAGTTTATTCCAATCTAGCATTTACAACCTCCTCCACTATTTAAGTACTCGCTAGTTGAGATGTCAAGAACAGGCGGTAGTTAATTTTAGGTCCATCAACCAAATGAATATCTAAAATTGACTAGAAATTCAAAATTTGAGATCAGATCCTCACCTTTCACTTTTAAAAAGCCCTAGCTCTATCGTAAATAAATTTCTGCTGGCTCTCCAGGTGAAAGTGGCTGACTTGACCTCAAAATGTTCCAAAATTTTTCTTCTTAATACCACTAACCTAATTTTAGTATAGACTTGAAATTTTTAAAATATTTTTTTTAAATTTAACATCTTGACAAAGACGAAAAAACTGTTATTTTACCATTGGGAGTGAAGAATGGAAGAAATAGAAGTAACTAGCTGGTTAACTCTTGATGCTCTTAAAAACGAAGCCGAAATCGAAGAAATAGTTGGCGATTTACAAACAGGCCATTTTCAATCGGTCTTCTGCGTTATTGAAGATGACTACCTCGAACTCCTCTACAGTGACTCAGCTTCTAATTACATCCGCCGCTACGAAGACAAAGAAGAATTCCAGTTAGCCATTGAAAAACGGAAAGAAGAATTCGGCGAAGCTCTGTACGACGAAGACCGGATTTTCCAGGAGTTTAATGAATCAGACGAAGACTTTGGCTACGACGAAGACTCAGAAAATTATTAACAAAAATTTTTTATCTAATTCATCATCCCCACTCTATTTTCACTTTTTTTCTTTTTCTCAAGGGAAGAGCGCCCAGGTCTATTTAGAATTAGAATGATTTTCTTTGAAGAAAAATCATAGCAACTCTTTACCTTGCCCATTAAATTAGATTTAGGTTTCCACAAATTCGTTCTCAGAGGGAAAGAATTTCCCAGAGGGGAGAAATCTTACTTTTTAGAGTTATCCTCATAAACTCACTCCTTCAGAAGGGGATTTTCTTTCTTTCTAAATTTACTAAATTTTTAGCTCAACTTTCTCGTCGAGACTCTCTGCCTAATTTCTTCAAAATTAAAGGAAAGAAGGGAATCTTCCAAGTAAGACTAATCGCTTAATTTTTTTTTGAGTTCAAAAAGAAAATTTAAGGCTTCTAAAGGAGAAAGGCGGTTGGGATCACACTTTTGAAGAAGTTGCTTTAGCTCTTCTAGTTGGGCTCTCTCTTTATCTTCTTCAAATAAAAATAATTGCCCCGGATTTATTGCTACTTTTTTTCGGTAAGCCAACCAGGGACGGCCGGAGGCATCAAATTCTTTCTTTTCCAGGTTAAAAAGAATTTCTCGAGCTCGCTCAACCACCGCCGGCGGGATGCCAGCCAGTTTAGCTACATGAATACCATAACTCTTATCGGAAGGGCCGGGAACAATTTTTCGTAAAAAGACGACTTCATCACCTTTATCCTTGACAGCCACATGATAATTCTTGACTCTCTCTAAAGTAAGGCCCAATTCAGTAAGTTCATGATAGTGAGTAGCAAAGAGAGTTTTCGGACGACCTTTAGAAACTTCATGAAGATATTCGGCTACTGCCCAAGCGATGCTTAAACCATCAAAAGTGCTGGTGCCCCGGCCGATCTCATCCAGCAGTATTAAACTCCGGGGAGATGCATTATTCAGAATATTGGCTGTTTCCAACATTTCCACCATAAAAGTTGATTGCCCCACACTCAGGAAATCCATGGCTCCGATCCGGGTGAAAATCCGGTCCACCACTCCGATATTGGCTTCCTCGGCCGGCACAAAAGATCCCATTTGAGCCAGAATACAGATTAAAGCTACTTGGCGGAGAAAAGTTGATTTACCTCCCATATTGGGACCCGTCAGAATAACAATTTGATGGTCTTCTCGATTGAGAAGGCAATCGTTGGGAATAAAAGGTTCATCATTTAGAATCTCCACAATCGGATGGCGGCCATTCTTTATCCAAAGACGGTCAGAATCATCTACTGTGGGTCGAATGTAATTCCGCTGGGACGCACATTCGGCCAGCGAAGCCAGTGTATCCAATAAGCCAATGGCCTCAGCAATTTTCTTTAAACGAGGTACTTGCTGGGCTATTTTCCTTCGTATTTCCACAAAAAGCTGATATTCTAATTCAGCAATTCTTTCTTCAGCGTGGAGAACTTTAGCTTCATATTCCTTGAGTTCCGGCGTGATAAACCGCTCGGAGTTAACCAAAGTTTGCTTGCGAATATAATTTTCTGGGATAAGATGGAGATTGGGCTTGGTCACTTCGATGTAATACCCGAAGACTTTATTGTACCTAACTTTGAGCGAACTTATCCCCGTTCTCTCCCTCTCCTTTTTTTCTATCAAACTGATGAATTCCTTGCCGGAACGACTTATTTTTCTTAACTCATCCAATTCAGAATGATAACCGTCTCTAATTATGCCTCCCTCGGTAAGGAGAAAAGCCGGCTCTTCAAGAAGAGACTCTTCTATGGTCTGAACAATATCTTCGGCGTCATCCCAATTGGTAGCCACCTGTTGTAGAAGCCCGGAAGTAAACAAAGACACTGATTTTCTTAGCTCGGGAAGACCCTGGAGGGATTTTTTCAAAGCAACCAGGTCACGGGGATGGGCAATTTCCAGAGAAATTCGAGCAGTTAGCCGTTCTATATCAAGAATATCTTTTAATTTTTCCCTTAGATTATGGCGCTCAATAGGCTTCTCCACTAACTCGTTGACACTCTCCAGTCGGCGGTTGATAGCCTCCACCGCCACTAGTGGTTGAAGCAGCCAGGTGCGTAATAAACGACCTCCCATTGGGGTCAAAGTAAAATCAATGATGTCCAAGAGGCTTCCCTTTCTAGTTCCATCACGGAGGTTGCGAACCAGCTCTAAATTTTTAATCGTAGTCGAATCTAAAATCATAAATTCCCGGCTCTGAATCAGGGTTAGAGTTTTTACTAGATTTAGAGCATCCTTTCGCAATTGATTAAGGTAATAAAGTAAAGCTCCGGCGGCCGCTACCGCCAGGGGTTTATCCTCCAACTCATACCCGGCCAAAGTGCTCACACCGAAATGTTCTAGCAAATAATTCCGGGCTTGAGAGATTTCAAAAACCCAGTCTTCCAAAGGAGTAATCAGCGGTGGGGAAATACCCTGCTCATTGAGAACGGCCGTGGCTCTTCCCTTCTCCCCTTGAGGGAAAATTACTTCCCGGGGAGATAATTTAAAAAATTCGTCTTTTAATCCCTTCTCTCCCCGAGTTCTCTCCTCCATAACTCTCAGCTGACCGGAAGCCAGATCCAGATAAGCCAGACCCCACTTTTCTTCTTGGAGGGTAAAACTGACCATAAAAGCATTTTCTTTTTTCTCTTCCCAGTCAATTTCCAAAGCTGTCCCTGGCGTTAAAATTTTTACTACTTCTCGCCGAACCACCCCCTTTGCTTTCTTTGCATCCTCCACCTGCTCGCAAATAGCCACTTTAAAACCTTTTTTCATTAATTTGGCCAGGTAAGTGTCTACAGCGTGGTAAGGAACTCCACACATAGGAACTTTCTGGCGGGAAGTTAAAGCTATCTCTAGAACTGAAGAAGCTATACGGGCATCCTCATAGAAAAGCTCATAAAAATCTCCCAGGCGAAAAAATAATAAACAGTCTTTATGCTGACGCTTAATCCGCAGATACTGTTCCATCATAGGAGTGAGCATTTTTTTCTCAGCCATGATTCTTTCTCAACTATACTCAGCCCCAAGCGCTTTTTCAAGAGATTACCTCCCGCCCTTGGGGTTAACTAGTTGCTCCAAATAGCCCCATAAAAAGAAGCTGGATAACTGGAAGTATTTTAAGAATAAATTAATTATTTAGGACTTTATTTTGTCCTTTGAAGAGTTTATTTTTCATCCTACACAGTCTTCCCCTTTCACCTTTGCTGAAAAAATTCTTTATTCCTTCCCTAAAAGCTTTAATCTAAACCCACCTTCCCCTTACTTAGGGTGTGGCCCTCTCCAATAGGATACTCAGCAAAATAAAATAAAAAATCAAATTTCAATCAAAGCCAAAACTCCTTCAATCTGTTTTCCCCAAATTCAAGTCACGGGAGCAAGCTGGGAGCTAAAGACCTGACTCACTTTTTTACGGAAATAAGGATGCCTACCTGAATTAAAGAAAAGTTGATTTTAAAAGTCCAAGTGCGTTAAATTAAAGGGAGAGCATTATTTAATAAGGAGAGGAATTATGAAAAAAATCATTCTTTGGTTAGTTGTCTTGACTCTCGGGATTATCTTAATGTCTTGTGCTAAGGAAGAAAAAATGAAAGAAACTTCTGAAAATCCCTTCTTTACTGAATGGACTACCCCTTTTGGAACCCCGCCTTTTGATCAAATTAAAGAAGAACATTACAAACCGGCTTTTCTCGAAGGAATGAAGAGGCAACAACAAGAAATTCAGGCTATTATTGACTCCCCAGAACCTCCTACTTTTGCCAACACTATCGAAGCCTTAGCCCGAAGTGGCGAATTTTTGACCCGCGTTGAAAACGTCTTCGACAATCTCCTCTCGGCTAACACCAATGATACTTTACAGGCGATTGCAAAAGAAATGGCGCCTCTTCTTTCCAAACATTATGACGATATCTATTTAAACGCTAAACTCTTCGAACGGATTAAGGCAGTTTATAACCAGAAAGATAACCTTCAGCTGACGCAGGAGCAAAAAACTCTCTTAGAAAAATATTTCAAGGATTTTGTTCGAGCTGGAGCTAATCTTGATGAATCCAAAAAAGCCCGCTTGCGAGAGATTAATCAAGAATTATCAGTCCTCACTTTGAAATTCGGAGAAAATATCCTCAAAGAAGACAACGCTTTTGAATTGGTGATTGACAAAAAAGAAGACTTGGTTGGCTTGCCCGATAATGTCATTGCTGCGGCCGCAGAAGCGGCTAAAGAAAGGGGTAAAGAAGGCAAATGGGTCTTCACTCTCCATAAACCCAGTATGATTCCTTTTCTCCAATATTCTCCCCGGCGAGAATTAAGGGAAAAAATCTTTAAAGCTTATATCAACCGGGGCAATAATAATAATGAATACGATAACAAAGCCATTGTCGCCCGAATCATCGCTCTTCGAATTGAAAAGGCGCATTTGTTAGGTTATAAGACCCACGCTCACTACATCTTAGAAGAAAACATGGCCAAAAATCCCGATAATGTCTATAAGCTTCTCTACCAGATCTGGAAACCAGCCTTAAAAAAGGCTAAAGAAGAAGCCCGGGAATTACAAAAACTAATTGAAGCTGAGGGTCAAAACTTTAAACTCCAGCCCTGGGATTGGTGGTATTATGCTGAGAAATTAAAGAAACAAAAATATAACCTCGATGAAGAAATGCTCCGGCCTTATTTTAAACTGGAAAATGTCATTCAGGGTGTCTTTACTCTGGCTAACAAGCTCTATGGCCTTCAATTTGTGGAAAGAACCGACATCCCCAAGTATCACCCTGATGTTCGAGTTTTCGAAGTTAAAGAAGCCGACGGGACCCATGTGGGTATCCTTTACACCGATTACTTTCCTCGAGCCTCAAAAAGAGGTGGTGCTTGGATGAATTCCTTCCGTAAGGAATATAAAATCAACGGCCAAAGAATAACACCCATCATCTGTAATGTAGGCAATTTCTCCAAACCCACTCCAGACAAACCAGCTCTTCTCAGTTATGATGAAGTGACCACTCTTTTCCATGAATTCGGTCACGCCCTCCATGGACTCCTCTCTGATTGCACTTATCGTCGACTCTCCGGCACAGCAGTTCCTCGGGACTTTGTAGAATTGCCTTCTCAAATTATGGAAAACTGGGTAGGAGAACCCGAGATGTTAAAACTTTTCGCTCACCACTACCAAACCGGTGAGCCAATTCCCGATGCTCTGATCGAAAAAATCCACAAAGCCCGCTTTTTCAATCAGGGATTTGCTACTGTAGAATATCTAGCAGCGGCCTTCCTGGATATGGATTGGCACACCTTAACCGAACCTGTGGCTGAAGACAAAGTTTTGGATTTTGAGAAACAGTCTCTCGACCGAATTGGTCTCATTCCAGAAATTATTGTCCGCTACCGAAGTCCTTACTTTAGTCACATCTTCGCCGGCGGCTATTCGGCTGGTTACTACAGCTACATTTGGTCTGAAGTTCTAGATGCCGATGCTTTTGAAGCCTTCAAAGAAAAAGGTCTTTTCGATCGGGCCACGGCTCAGTCCTTTAGAGAAAACATCCTGGCCAAAGGTGGCTCTGAAGACCCGATGACCCTTTATATCCGTTTCCGAGGTGCGCCACCCAAGGTAGAACCTCTCCTAAAACGACGGGGCTTGTTAAATTAAAAACCTAAAGGCCAGGTCAAATAAATTTCACTCAACCCAAGAAGAGGAGTGACCAGAAGTAAGACCTTTGAAAACATAACCGCTGGAACAGACTTGATAATAAATGATAAATAAATAGGCCCAGAAAGAGTTACCGTTCTTAGTAACAAAGAGGCCAGAAAATGAAAATTAAAATTTGGTTGGCGTTCTGGGGAATTTGCTTTCTCAGTCAAACGGCATGTCAAGCTCCTCAAAAAGAAGCCAAATTCGAGGTGATTGAAACTACCATTCAAGAGATCCATCAAGCTTTCCAGGAAAACCATTTAAGTTGTCAACAATTGGTTGAAATTTATCTCCACCGAATAAAAAAATACGATAAGGCCACTCTCCTTAACGCCATCACGGCCATCAACCCTCGGGCTAGAGAAAGAGCTCGAGAATTGGATAATGAATTTCGTCGGACTGGTAAATTGCGTCCTCTTCACGGAATTGCTGTTGTGGTCAAAGACAACATTGAAACCAAAGACATGCCCACCACAGCTGGTTCAGAAGCCTTAAAAGGTTTTATCCCCCCCGATGATGCCTTCATTGTCCGCAAATTACGGGAAGCAGGGGCCATCATTCTGGCTAAATCCAACATGGCTGAGTGGGCTTTTAGTCCCTATATAACCCAAAGCGGAACCGCCGGCATAACCCGCAATCCTTATGACCTTAATCGTGTTCCGGCTGGCTCAAGTGGCGGCACAGCAGCGGCTGTGGCGGCTAATCTGGTTACAGTGGGTTTAGGCACCGATACCGGCAATTCAGTTCGTGGTCCTTCGGCCCACTGTTGTTTAGTGGGCTTAAGGCCAACCTTAGGACTGGTCAGCCGTGACGGAATTATTCCTCTTTACTTGCGGAATGACACAGCCGGCCCTATGTGTCGGACGGTGGAAGATGTAGCCCGCTTATTAGATGTTATTGCTGGCTATGACCCGGCCGATCCCTTGACGGCCCTCTCCCAGGGCAAAAAGCCCTTGTCTTACACCCAATTTTTGGATAAAAACGGGCTGAAAGGTGCCCGTATTGGTGTCTTTCGTTTCTATACTGACTTACCCACTGCTGACCCCCAAGTAGTAGCCCTTTTTGAAAAAGCTCTAGAGGAAATGAAAAAACAAGGAGCCATTATAGTTGACCCTTTTACTATTCCAAAATTTGGCGAGCTAACGAAAAATATCTGGTGTGATACTTTCCGCCATGACCTTAATCAATACCTTCGCTCCTTGGGAGACAAGGCTCCTATTAAGAATCTCTTAGAAGTTTATAATAAAGGACTCTTCTCCCTTTACATCCGGCATCGCTTAGTTAAAGCTCTCGATCAACCCGCAGATAAACTCCTTTGCCAAGACGTTTATCACGAACCCCGCAATATTGCCTTCCGCCAGGCAGTGCTCCGGGCCATGGAGGAGCAAAAAGTGGATTTTATTGTCTATCCTACCTGGAACAATCCTCCTCGCAAATTAGGTGATCTCCGCAGCCCGGCTGGGGATAACAGTCAACTTATCCCTCCCCATACCGGCTTTCCGGCGATTACTGTTCCTATGGGGTTTACTTACAACCACTTGCCAGCTGGCCTCCAGATCGTTGGCCGTCTTTTTTCTGAACCTGAACTGCTTAAGGTGGCCTACGCTTTTGAACAAGCCACTCATCACCGTCGCCCCCCTAAGAAATTTAAATAATCTCCAATAAAACTTAACCAAAAAAATTCATAATAATAGAAGAAATGGAGTCTAGTCGCCGGCTCATGCAGACTTTAACTAAGAAAGCTTCTAGATTCTCACATTTTATCGACTACGAATTAACCAAGTTGATAAGATAAAAATTGATAAAAATTGTGCCTTATCTTAGGTCCTTGAATAAAGGTTGGAAAAAATAGAGTCCACATGAAACAGTAATTTATATTTCAAAAGACAAGCTCTTAGGTCTGATTAAGAAAACCTAGCTCAAGCTTAAATTCTCCCCCAAAATCACAATTCTCCACTCCCCAACAGGAGTGAATTTTCGTTATCCCACCCAGAACGCCCCCCTGAAAAAATGCTTTATTTTTTTAAGCCTCAAGTGGCCTTTATTATATCACTCTTTGAGACTAAATTGGACCGACTTAATTCAGAATTAAATCCTTCCAGAATTATTCTGCCTTTTTCAACTAAAAACGACCCTGCTCCTAGATTAATAAGAAAGCCTCTCTAAGACGAAACCAACCCGGCCCTTCTCTTCAACCTCAATAAGACTGAGTTTATCTCAACTAAAATTGACTTCTTGAACGACCTAGTGTATATCATCATCATGATGACCGGGCCTAATATTCTGACTCTAATTCGCATTTTAGCCATCCCTATTTTAGTCATTGCTCTCCTGACTAACTTCCATGGTCATCGTCCAGTCGCTTTTGTCATCTCCCTCCTGGCAGTGCTCACGGATATGCTTGATGGTTACTGGGCCCGCCGCAAAAACAAAAAAAGTTCTCTGGGAGAGCTTCTTGATCCCACGGCTGATAAATTGATTATCACAGCGGCCTTGATCTCTCTGGTGGAACTCGACCAAGTGCCAGCTTGGATGGCCATCGTCATTATCGGTCGAGAGATCGCCGTAACCGCCTTTCGAGCCATGGCCTCTTCCCGAGGAATAGCCATGCCCGCCTCAGTGCTGGGGAAAATAAAAATGAACGCCGAAGCCATTACCATTGCCCTGCTCATTCTTGGCGAAGCCATTCTTCAGCAGTTTTACTTACTGGCTGAAATTGGTCTGTGGATAGTATTGGCCACCGCCCTCTTTTCAGCGGCTGAATATTATTGGCGTTTGGGGCCAAAAGTTCTTCGAGAAAATAAAGACCGCTGACTCTCTAATCACTGAGAATTTGCTTTACTTTTTCCAGGGAAGCGGGATCCCCTACTTGAAGCACAGTCGGGGATTCAGCCCAGCTTCGGGCAATACGTTTTATCAATCCCGAGAGCACCTTGCCCGCCCCTAACTCGACCACTATGTCTATACCCATTTCTCGGAGCTTTTCCATACTTTTATACCAAAGCACAGGATGAGTAACCTGCTTTTTGAGAGCTTCCTTGGCTTCCCAACCTCGGGTTACTGGCTCAGCAGCCACGTTAGTAATCACGGGAAATTTCAAATCTTTGAATTGGGTTCTCTCCAAATCCAAGGCAAGTCTCTCTTCAGCTGGAGCCATAAGAGAGCAATGAAAAGGAGCGCTCACCGACAAAGTTACTGCGCGGGGAGCGTTAAGCAGTTCCACCGCTTCTTCAACTGCTTGCTTTTCTCCTGAAATTACTATCTGTTCCCGACTGTTCCAATTGGCCACCTCGACCACTCCTGAAGTTATTCGAGAAATAACTTCTTGTACCTTTTCATACTCCAGACCGATGACAGCGACCATCATTCCCTTACCCACTGGAACAGCCTCCTGCATGTAACGACCTCTTTTATGCACCAGAACTACTGCTTCTTCAAAACTTAAACTCCCGGCGGCCACCAGCGCTGAGTATTCACCTAGACTGTGACCGGCGGCTACCAATGGATCAATCCCCAGTAAATTATAGGCAATGGTACTCACGGTCAATAAAGCCGGCTGGGTGTTTTGAGTCAGTTTTAATTCTTCCTCTGGCCCGGAAAAACATAGCTGGGAAAGCTTGAATTTCAAAGCCTCATCAGCCCGTCTAAAATACTCCTGGGCCAAGGGAAAAGAATCATAGAATTCCTGACCCATACCCACAAATTGAGAGCCTTGCCCGGGAAAAAGAAAAGCAATTTTCTTCATCCTCTTTTCTCCTCAATCAAAATCTATCACCTCTTTAGTTTTGATGACTATGTCCGCCTGAGAGCGAAGTGTTTCGAGCCACTTTTTGACTTCAGCCTGCCCTTTTTTTCTTCTAATTCTTTCCTCTAGTTCTCTCATTACTTCTACCAGCGAACGAGGTTTCTGATGTTGGGCAGCCATTTCTTTTAAGTAGACATTTTGGTAATACTCTTTAATTTCGTCTAGTGATACTGGGATGACCAGGGTTATCCTTTTCTGAATAATCTGATCAAAAATCAATTTCTCCTGGATAAATTTTCTAATATCTTTATCTGAAAATCCAAATAGTTGTTTCAGCTGTAAATAGCGCTCTTCTCCCAATCTGGTCTTCAATTCAGTCCATGAGTTTTCCAAGTCTTCAGGGGAAATTTTGATCTTTGCACTCTCCGCCAACTTTAGAACTACTTTAACTTCGATCAACTTATCCAGAACCTCGCGCCAAGTCTTTGTTTCTGCCTCTCCTGCCCAAGAATACAAACCCAAGGCCCAGGCTATTTGAACATCTGTTAAAGTAATGATTTCTCCTTCAACAATAGCTAAAATTCTCTCAATTACTCTTTCTTGGGCCAGACTTCCTCCAATTAAGAGGTTTAAGATTAACCAAAAGAAAAATGCTTTTCTTAAGTAAAACTTTCTTACAACAACCATTTTTTTTAATTAAAAGACATTGCCAATAGTCAAAAATAAATGAAATGATTTTTCACCCGGTGAAGGATTCAAATTCCAGCCGATTTCAAATCGTACCGGCCCCAAAGGAGTTTTATAGCGGAGTCCCAAGCCCAAGGCATGTTGAAATTCTAAGGGATTAAATTGCCGCCTTTCTTGAAACACTCTTCCTGAATCATAGAAAACGGCTCCTTGAAGATATCTCAGTTCTGAAATTAAAGGAAAGGTCATTTCCAGATTGAGGATAAACAAGGCCTTTCCTCCCACTGGATTGCCCGACTCGGGGTCTTTAGGCCCCAGTTCATCAAATTCAGTGCCCCGAAATGAATGGCTTCCACCGCCAAAAAAACGTTCGTGAATAGGAATCCGTCCCCGTCCCAGTCCCAAACGAGCCGTAGCCGAAAAAGTTAGCTGGGACAACGACAAACTATAATAATATTGAAATTTGGAAAAAACTTTCTGAAAATTTGATTCAGCGTTAAATAGCGGATAAGCCCACTCTAAAGAAGAGCTTAAAAAGAAACCTCGAGTAGGGTTAAACGCATCATCCCGTCTGTCCCAAACAAAACTGCCTGAAACTGAGGTGGTAGAAAAAGGAAAATGCTGGCGATCAACTTCAGATTCGGCCACAAAAAGTTTATACAGCGAGGTCCGGGCCAGACGGAGAGTAAATAAGATGACAAAATCCTCCGGCTTGGTCAGGTTACGGATGGTGGTTAAACTGATGCCTCGGCGGTCATAAGCATAGCTTCTTCTTTCTTCCCTTTCCAGCCACGCGTTTAAATAAGTTTGCATAGGTAAGCCGAAGAAATAGGGCTGTTCCCAGGAAAGTACTCCCCTGGTTTCTTTCAAACTCAGTTGCCCAACCAAACTCAGCTGGGCTCCAGTGCCTAAGACATTGCTGCGAATAAATTCAGCAGTGCCTCGCGGACGTATGACAGCATTCCATAATTCCAGAGCTTTGGGGCCCTCCTTGGTCTCCAAGCCCAAGCCGATACCCATATAGTTCCTTTCGCCTTCTCTTAAATTTATAATTAAATTTATTTCTCCCTGGTCTATGGGCTGTTCTTCCAGTCTGACTTCACTGAAAATCCCCAATTTTTCTAGCCGGCTTTTGGTTAACCGGATCCGGGCAGCATCGGCAATATCTCCCTCCTGAATTCTTAACTCCCGAAGTATTACTCGTTGCCGAGTAATTTTTGCCCCGGTAATAACTATCTTTTTCACCCGTACCACTTGGCCTTCTTTAATTTTGAAGCGAATAATAAATTGATTCTCATCTTTCTCCCTGACCTCAGCTGAAATTTTAGTTCCTCGAAAACCATGATTGGCATAGAAAGCGTCCAGTTTTTCAATATCTTTTTGAATGTTGGGACGGAAAAAGGGCCCACCTTTTCGCGAAACAATCTCCGCCTTCAGCTCCGCTGGAGTAAAAGATTTATTTCCTTCAAAGATAATGTCAGTGACTACTTGTTGAGGGCCTTCATTAATATAATAAATGGGCGTAATTTTCCGGCCGTGCCGTTCAAAATTGAGATTTACCTGAGTCTCGGGGAAACCGTAAATCATGTAAAATAATTTAATTTCCCTGGGCAACTGAAAAAGCCGCTCTCCGTCAATCTCTTGTAAAAAAGGTAAATTACTCTGGATTTCTAATTGTTTCTTCAATTCCTCAGTGGAAAAATAAGAAATCCCTTTAAAGACAATATTGCCTATTCTAAATTTAGAACCAGGGGTAATGTCATAAATAACTCGAAGAATATCACCTCGTCTCTCTATTTTTGAAGAAACAGAAGCAAATAAATAGCCTTTCTTTCGTAAATACTGAATTATCTTGGCTTCTCCCTCCGCTAGAGCCCACTCTTCAAAGACATTACTTCCCCAAAGGGGTTTAATCATTGACAGGGGAATATCGTAGCCTCTGATACTTATTTCCATTTTTTCCCTGGGAAAAATGCCAATAACTATCTCGACTTCCGACGAATCTGGCTTAAAAATAATCTTTTCCACTTTGGTTTCCACTCGTCGGAAACCTTGTTCATAATACAACTGTTTCAACTCTTCCAACTCTTTCTGTAAATTAGCTGGCACATATATCTGTCCCTCTTTAACTTTGAGTGATTTTTTGACCTCCTCTTCTCCAAGAGGCGCGGTGGCGGAAAAGTGAATTGACTTAATTCGATACCTTTTATAAGACCTCACTCGAAAAAGAAGATCAACTGCTTGATTAACTGGATCTTCATCTACCAAAAAGTCAATTTGGGGCTCAAAATAACCTTCTTCCTTCAGCGCTTGCCTAATTTCTTCTAAAACCTTGGGAAGAAGATCAGTAAAGAAAGGCGCTCCTTCTTGGAGGGAATAAACCCGAGAACGAACTAGCCGAAAAGGAATTTCTTTTTTACCGTAGATGATTAGATGTCGAACTATTTTAATCCGGGCTAGACGAAAAATATAATTCCCTCGGCCTCTTTCAATAACTTCGATATCGGAAAAAAGTTTTGTTTGATAGAGGCTTTTGACGGCTTCAGATATTTTACGAGGGGTAACTTTCTCCCCTATTTGAAGAGGTATCAAGTCTTGATAAGTAGCCGTTTCGTCTCGACCGTCAATCTCGACGATCAAAGATTTTATCCGTTCCGAATGAGGGAGAAGCAAATTCTGTTGAGGTCTGGCAGAAAAAAGAGGAGAACAAATTAACAAAATTAGCCCCAGGGGACCCAGCCAATACAGAATTCTACTCCCAGCCATTTCCTAAAACCTTTTGTGAATTTTGACTTCAATACTTATCCGGCCATATTCATCCCGCATACCCACAATAGAAACATCGCTCAAAATCTCCCATTCAATGCGGGTCAATTCCTCTCTTTGGGCAGTCAAATTGGTGGAATAAAGTAAGGAAAAATTACGCGAAATCTTTTTGCCTAGAGTCAGGCGAGCCGTCATCTCCGCCGAGGACCCCATAACAAAGGGATCAATTCGAAACCGGTCCAGACTGAACAACCTTTCGGCTCTTTTCTTGGCCTCTTCAGATAATTGAAAAGAGAGGAAGGAAGCGGTACTCAATTGGGTACTGCGGTCATAGGAATAAGTCCGACGGAAGGCCTCTCCTAACGCCAACAAGGCCAAGACATCTTCGGGAGGTAGGGGTGGGGAGGAACTAAACTCAGGTGTCAAGCGGTTCAAAGAGCCCTCTAGAGAAAAAGTCACCCGGTAATCTTTGACATAAGTTTCGCCTTTAAAACTTATGTAAGGTTCGATGACCTCTGGATTATAAAAACCAATCCGACCTTTCAGTATCTTAAAGGTGCGGTCTTGGAAATAAACTTCTCCTCCGAGAGTTTCAATTTCTCCCAAGAGGATGGGCGACTTGATATTACCCACTACCTGCAGGTCAAACCGAGCTCGCAAACGGCCTAGGGAATTTTCCACCCAAGCATTATCTTCCGCCCGGAGACGAAGATTTAAGTCAAGATCATCAAAAAAACCCGGTGGCCGCTCCGCCAAATAGGGTTCAGAATAAAAACTCAATTTCTCAGTGACTTCTCGCTGCCAAAGAAGTTGTTTGACTAAAATTTCTCCATTCAGGACAAATTCACTCTCATTTTTCACTAGGTTTAATTCAGCATCCCCTAAAGCACGGGTTCTCTCCCAAGGAGAAAGAAGCAAATTCTCCCCTTTAGCTTTAATATCCATAGTCTGAATACCAGTTTTCCCTAGAGACATCTTGCCCCAACCTAATACTCGTCCTCCGCCTAATCGACCTTGAAGTGACCGCAGTTCAAAATCACCATTCTTAAAGAAAATCAGCCCGGAGAAATCTCTTAAAGCATGGGCAAATTTGGCTAAGGGTAAAACCTGGCCTCTTATCTCAATAGCTCCTTTAACTTCAGGTTGTAACTTAGAGCCTTTTACTTCGCCCAAATATTTAACCTGCCCCTGACCACCCTTCCAAGGAAGAAGCAAGTTGAAATTACTAAATCTCCCTTCAAAACTACCAGCCAGCTGAGTCTCTTTAAAAGGAATCTTTATACTAAACCGAAGAGGATTATCTCCTGGCTCAAACTGGCCCTTGAGATCAAATTTAAGTCCGGTAGTAGAAAATTCAGCCTGAACAATTCCCTTAAATCTCGTTTTTTGGAAAGGATAGATTAATAAATCATCTATGGTTAATTGACCAGTAGCTTTATCTGTGGAAAAACCACCTTTACCCTGGAGGTTTAAAGCAGCCTGGCCTTTAGCTCCGGGAATTAAGTGACCTATTTGTAATCCCTGGCCTTGAAGATCAATCTCAAAAATCTTCTTTAATTGGCTAAAAGCTACTCGACCGGTGACCTGGCCGCCGTAAAGGCCCAACTTAAGATTGCGCAGCTCGAAAATATTATTCTCCCAATTCAGCTCACTTTTAACCTTACTTAAAATTTGACCGGCAAATCTCAATTCTCGACCGCTAAATTCCCCGGAGAACTTCTCCTGGGAGCCTGTCTGGGTGTAAATAAATTCACCAGCCCCTTCTCCGGCTAAGGGAATAAAAATATCTAACGCCGGCAACACATCCTCCAAAAAACCTTTCTTCAAGCGAAGATCTACTCTTGTTTCCTGGGGAGTAACCACTACCCCAATTTTTCCTTGAAGATGAGGATCCTCAACTTTAAAGCGGCCGAAGAAATCATTTTTAATCACTTCTGCTTCACCCGTAATCTTGGCCGCCTCAAACCGGTCAAAGCTCCCTGGTTGAGCTTCAAAAGACATAAACACCTGGGGCAATCGGGGCGAACCGAAAATTTTTATTTCTGCCTGGGCTTGGCCTCCTATTTCAGGAAAGGGAAACTCGCGCTGTAAGGCCAATTCAGTCAATCTTCGGGCTTGACTGATGTCTCTAATCTCGCCTTTTATTTCTGCTTGGACATCGATATTTTTTTTCAGATCAACTCGGACCTTAACTCGTCCGAAAGTTGAGGTCAACTCTGGTGAAGAGAGATGCAGTGTTCCTTCAGGCAGGAATTCCAGGTTAACTTCCCCCTGAAAAGGAAACCTATCTGCTTCTCTTAAAACAAGCTCATCTCTGAATTCAAGTTGCGCTTCTAGTTTTTGCTGCCGCCAGCTGAATTCGCCCCAAGCCGGAGAACTTACCGGCCAAGGCAAGCCAATTAATTTAATTATGGGGTCAAGGTAAAGTCCTTCAAATTTGCCCCTCCAATTATTCTGTTGAAACTGGGCCTTGACTTTCTCCCAATGGCGACCGGTCTTTTTTAATTTTAAGCTGACCTCACCGCTCACTAACCTATTGGTTTTAAAAACTATCTCTGTCTCTCCCAAGGGTGACTGGAGAAGGTAAAGATTGTTTGAACGCCCCTGTCCTTCAAAAGACCACTGCTGTGAGCTGTACCTAAAGTTTATCCAACCGTTTAAATTCCCCTTGACCGAATAAGCCGGACCAAAAAAGACACTCAGAATCTCAGCAGGAATTTTAAAGTCACTGCGGAAAGCTCCCTCCAGCGGAGAAAAATTACTAAGCACTCCCTTGCCCTTTAAGTACACATTTTTTCCCTGAAAAATAAACTTTTTTATCTCGGCCGAATTGATATCACCCTTGACCGTCAAACTCAATCTTCCCTGGAGGGATCGAGGAAAATGAGACCAGGAGATTCTTGATTCTCCCGTTATCATCTTTATTTCAAATTTGCCCCTTCTTTGAGAAAAAAAAGCATTCACTTTTTGAAGAGAGACCAGACTCCCTTCCCGGGAAATAAATACATTTCCTTCTTTAACCACTCCTCGTTCTACCGCCACCGGCAAGGCCAAATCCAAAGAACGAGTGGCCTTCCTTTCAGGGCCTAGAACTTTCTGGGGTGGCCACGCATATCTCAATTCTGGACGAAAAAGGAAAATAGTAATAGGTCTCTCTCTTTTCAAAAGGGATTTGTAAGAAACCTTAACAATGGCTTTCTCAGCTGAGAGAAAAGGATTTAAGGAGCGAGTTCTTACTTCCTCCAGAAGAAGTGAAGGGGGAAAGTAACCAAGTTTCATTCGATGAAAAGAAAAACGCGCTTCAATCCTCGCCTGAATTCTTTTGAGAAAGATATACTTGACGACATTTAATCCCCCCAAAATAATGATAAAAATTACTAGAGTAATCAGGAGCTTTCGCCCACGTTTTTTCTTTCTCATATCCAGGCTTTCTCAATTTTACCATTTTTCCAAGGGAAGATAAAAAATAGGGCTTAAAGAAGAAGTTTCAGACCTGTTTTGTCTTCATTATCTCAACCTATCACTCAACTCGTCTTTCTTCAATTCCCTCATGAGGTCCAGCTCAAAAAGAAATTCCTGAAGCCAACCGCCGGAAAGACACTAAGCCCAGGAAGGAAAAGAAATTGGAATAAATTAATGAAAAAGAAATCGCCCCCTGAATACCCTATTCGACGGAAAATAGAAGGGCGCCGGCCTCCACGGAATCACCTGCTTTAGGCGGCAAACGGACGATACGACCCTTCTTAGGCGATTTAATGGCATTCTGCATTTTCATGGCTTCCAGGATGACCACGGGCTGGCCCTTTTCAACCTCATCTCCTTCTTTGACCAGCACCTTAACAATCTTCCCCGGCATGGAAGTGACCACATCTTTTTTGGTTACCTGAAATTCGCTCCGGCCCAAGAGGCGGGCTGATGTATCTTTCTTAAATTCTAGACAATAACCATTTAAATAAACAGTATAAGTTCCCCGATTACTCTGGACAATAACATCATAAACGCGGCCATTAATCCAGAGAAGCCATTCTTTGTCTTTTATTCTCTCCCCTTTTACCCGATATTCACGGCCATTCAACTTTATGCGGACAAACCCTGCCCGTTCCTCCTCTAATTCCAGCTGATATCTTCGACCGTTATTCCATAAGGTAATGTTCATTTTCAGAGCCTCTTCGAAAACTGGGTGAGTTTGCCATAAAATTTCCACCGGCTCTGGTAAGCCGCAGAAGAAGATATTTTAATTTTCTTCCCCTCTGTGTAACTGGCTATTCCCGCCGCTATCAAGGCTATTTCTTCGGGTTCACTCGTCGGCGGCGTAAAAAGAGAGGCTTCATGCTGCTGGATAAAATGAGTGTTATAGCGACCGGCGACAAATTCCGGGTGACTCAAGATGCGGCGAAAGAAGGGAATGGTGGTTTTAATCCCGCAGATTTGATATTCATCAAACACTCGTTTCATCCGCGCCATTGCTTCCTCGCGAGTCAATCCCCAGGTGATTACTTTGGATAAAAGTGGGTCGTATTCCACCGGCACCTCAAAACCCTCATAGACCCCAATGTCTTCTCTTACTCCCGGCCCGCCGCTGACGGGATGGAGATGGGTTATTTTTCCGGGCGAAGGCATAAAATCCTGGTCCGGGTCTTCAGCGTAAATCCGACATTGGATAGAATGACCGATGGGCCTGATGTCTTCTTGGGACCAAGGTAAAGGCTCTCCAGCGGCGATTCTAATTTGGGCTTTCACCAGGTCGATACCGGTGACCATTTCGGTAACCGGATGTTCCACCTGGAGTCGGGTATTCATCTCCAGAAAATAGAAGTTTTTATCCTCGTCCACAATAAATTCCACTGTGCCGGCGTTGGTATAACCGACTGCTTGAGCGGCCTGGACAGCTGCCTGCCCCATCTTCACTCTGGTGGCCGGGTCAAGAAAAGGAGATGGTGTTTCTTCCAGGACTTTCTGGAAACGCCGCTGAATGGAACATTCTCTCTCCCCTAGGTAAATAACATTCCCCTGCTGGTCGGCCAGGATTTGAATCTCAATATGATGGGGGTTGATAATATACTTCTCCAGATAGACAGCCGGGTCACCAAAACTCGATTTAGCCTCCGAACAGGCCAGACGAAAAGCTGGTCGCAGCTCCTTTTCTTCCTTGACTAAGCGTAAACCTTTACCGCCGCCGCCGGCATCGGCTTTAAGAAGGAGGGGAAAACCGATTTTCTGGGCTTCTTCTACCAGTTCTTCCTCACTGGTCAGAGGTCGCCAAGTTCCGGGAATACAGGGGACTCCAGCTTCGGCCATTCGTTGCCGCGCTTTGGTCTTTTTGCCCATGATTTCCATTGGTTCTGAAGGGGGGCCGATAAAAATCAGGCCGGCCCGCTCCACTTCCCGGACAAATTCGTGATTCTCCGCCAGAAACCCATAGCCGGGATGGATAGCCTCAGCTCCACATTCTTTGGCCACAGCGATAATCTTCTCGATATTCAAGTAGCTGGCCGCTGGCTCCGGCGGACCAAGAAAATAGGCTTCTTCGGCCAGCCGGACATGGAGGGCCCGACGATCCACTTCCGAAAAAACGGC
>QMPV01000019.1 GCA_003648765.1 Candidatus Aminicenantota bacterium | reverse complement strand
GTTGAAGAGAGGAGAGGCTCACCTTAAACTGTGAATGGAAAAAACACTAACACAGGAGGTGAGCCATGAAGGAAATAAGTTTTTCCTTCCAAGTAAAGATACCATTAAAGAGGAGGAATGTCCACTGGATAGAGGGGGAGTTATTGAAGATAAGGGAAGAGGTTTTTTTAGAGATATTGTTGTAGCCCGAAGATTTAAAAAGAGAGGAATGAGCTGGTTGAGACAATATGCTAATCCACTTCTCAAATTAAGACTCTTAAAACTCAATGGAGATTGGGAAACTTATTGGAATGAGCGTCAAGAACAATTCGCCCAATATGCTAATTAACTTCTACCCCGAAAAAAAAGATGCTTCCTTTTGGGACTTTTTCCTTGACATAAACAGATGGAATGGAAAAAAATTCTCAGTCAAGAATAAGTAAAAAAACATCAACAAAAATGGGAGGCCTTGATGAAAACAAAAATAATGAGAGATGGAAAGACGAAAAATAAAATCTCAAAAACAAAAAACATCACCATAGCCTTTGTCCTTCTCTTCTTGATCTGGGGCGCCCGAATAACCGCTGCTGATATCTCTTCTTTACCCTCAAAATTCTTTAAAAATTTCACTTTTCGCAATTTAGGGCCTTATCGTACCGGTGCCTGGATAACTGATTTTGCTGTGCCTGAATCTCCTCCTTTAGCTCATTTATATACTTTTTATGTTGCCACTCGGCATGGGGGAGTGTGGAAAACCACCAATAATGGCACGACCTTTGAGCCCATTTTTGACGAGGTGGGACCTTTGCCCATCGGGGATATTGCTGTAGCTCCCTCCAATCCGAATATAATCTGGGTCGGAACCGGTGAACAAGCTAATGCCCGAAGTTCACATGCTGGCAATGGAGTCTACCGATCTCTTGATGGCGGGCGCACATGGGAACACCTAGGATTGGAAGAAACTCATCATATTGCCCGCATTATCATCCATCCTCAGAATCCTGATCTCGTCTATGTGGCGGCCATGGGTCATCTTTTTACTTCCAACCCTGAGCGAGGAGTATACAAGACTGAAGACGGAGGTAAATCCTGGCAAAAAGTTCTTTATGTAAACGAAAATGTCGGAGCTATCGATTTAGTCATCAATCGCCAAAATCCTAATATCCTTTATGCGGCCATGTACGAAAAATACCGATATCCCTGGCATTTTGAAGCTGGCGGACCAGGAAGTGGAATTTATAAAACTACCGATGGAGGACGAACCTGGCGAAGGCTTACCGGCGGTCTTCCCACCGGTAAAATTGGCCGTATTGGACTGGATATTTTCCAGAAAAATCCTTCTATCCTCTATGCGGTCATCGAGAATGTTAATCTTCGGCCCCCAACAGATGAAGAGGCTCGTTGGGACCGAGAGCGAGGTTTAAATCCCCAACCTCGCCCCATTGGTGGCGAAATCTATCGGAGTGAAGATGGAGGAGAAACATGGTTGAAGATGAACTCCCCTCAAGATAATATTGGGGGAAAAGCAGCTTATTCTTTTAACCAGATTAGAATCGATCCCAGTAATGACCAACGTTTATTTGTGACCGGAATCTGTTTGGCTAGCTCGGAGGATGGAGGGCGAACTTGGCACGATGTTGATTGGCCTCCTCGGAAGAGATTCCGCAATGCCTTTGGGGATGTTCGGGCCTTGTGGATAGACCCTCAGAATCCCCAACGAATGCTTTTCGGCAGCGATGGCGGTGTTTATCAAACCTATGACGGGGGAAAAACATGTGATTTTTACGACAACCTCCCCATAAGTGAAATTTACGCCGTCGGGGTAGACAATGAAATTCCCTACAATATTTATGTCGGACTTCAAGATCACGAATCATGGAAGGGCCCCTCTAACAGTTGGTCGGGGCAAGTGACTATATCCGACTGGAAAACAATTGGTGCTCAAGATGGAATGTATAATGTTGTTGATATAACCGATAGTCGATGGCTGTACAATACTTTTCAGTTTGGAGGACATCATCGAGTCGACCAAAAACTTGGCCTCCGAACCCCAATTATCCCGCGGCGTGGGGAGAATAAGGCTCCTTATCGATTTAATTGGACTCCCCCTCTCCTCATCTCTCCTCATAATCCGATGATCATTTATACCGGAGCTCAGGTTCTTCTTCGCTCCTTAGATCGAGGTGATCATTGGCAAGAAATAAGCCCTGACTTGACCACTAATGATCAAGAAAAAATAGCTGGTCAAGGTCATATAACTTACTGCACCATTACCACCATCTCCGAATCTCCTCTCCAACCCGGCTTAATCTGGGTAGGAACCGATGATGGTCTAGTTTGGGTAACCACCGATGGAGGAGCCAATTGGAAAGAAGTCACCTCTAATTTGGTTCAGGCAGGAGCACCTCATGATTATTGGGTCAGTCGGGTAGTGGCTTCGGCTCATGATAAAAAGATTGCTTATGTATTAAAATCTGGCTTCCGTCGCGACGATTTCCGGGTCTTTGTTTATCGTACTGAAGATCTGGGCCAAACTTGGCAAGCTTTGGGGTCAAACCTCCCTCCTGGGCCGGCTAATGCTTTGGTGGAAAGCGATAAAAATCCATCTCTTCTTTTTTTGGGCACTGACTCCGGTCTCTATCTTAGCTTGAACCGCGGCCAGTCCTGGACAAAAATAAAAGCCAACATGCCCAAATTTCCCATCGTTTCCGACTTGATTATCCACCCGCGAGAAAAGGATTTAATCGTGGCCACCTATGGCCGAGGTGTTTACCTAACTAATATAGCTCCTCTCGAAGAATTAACCTCAGACATTATAGACCAAGAGATCTATTTTTTCTCTATTCAACCTGAATACCAACTCATGGCCCATACTTTCGGTGGTAATTATCATCTTCAGGGGAACCGGCACTTAAGCACCCCCAACGAACCTAACGCTCTAAGTTTTTGGTATTACTTAAAAGAAAAAATCCCCGGAAAGGTTAAATTCCAAGTTAAAACTTTGGAAGGAGAGATTATTTGGGAAGGAGAAGGACCAGCTGAGGCTGGACTCCATCGGGTTCTCTGGAACATGCGCCAAAGGTCTGACTCTCAAACAAGAGGCTGGTTCCGAAGAGAAATGGTCGAACCAGGCACTTACCTAGTCATCATGGAAGCAGGAGGCAAAACTTTTAAGCGAAAAGCAAGCATCAGGGGAAGAGTCAGCTGGCAGGTAGGGCCTGTAACTCATATCCTGAAGTGGACTGACCAACACTAGAGTTGATAGGTGTCAAATACCTGAGCATTTCTAATGTCCAAATTCTTTTGTTTAACGAGGTCAAAACTTTCAGTAAATGTCTGTATCAGTGTTCTTCTTTGGCCATGTTTACCTTGATGGGTGCGACTATTATTGTAATGATCCATCCATTCGCAAAAATCTTACTGCAGCTCATTTAACCTGTTCTAGTCATAAATTGAAAAAGAGAAAAAAGATTGATTCAAGAACAACCAAAAAGGGTAGACACATGAGTGGATTTGATTTTAAGGCTGTCCTGAGAGTTGTGTTTTCTGCATAATTGTGATGATTTTCCCTTATAAAGATAGACTTTTCTCCAACCTCCCTGAGGAAAAGAACTCGTGCATTGGAGCGGATCTCTCCACCGTTGAAATCAGCTTCAATTTTTTTGCCAGAAATGCCTTTAAAAAGAAGCAAGTGCTGGGTACAATCTTTCAGGGCTGTTTCCTTGTCTTTTTTGTTCTAACGTATTATATATCAATACGTTAAGAAAGGAAACGGCTTTTTTTTATGAATTATCCAGGTTAGCATAAATAATCTTTTATTATCACCGGATTATATGTATTTTATTGACCGGAGGGTAAGGAAACTCAACTCCACGTTCAGTAACAATTACTCCATCATGCATTAAGACGTATAAATGTTTTCCCTTACCCCATTTAGGAACAGGCATATGAACCATGTATTCAAAAGCAAATGTATGATAGAGAGGGATTTTTAGATCTCTTATCCAATCTGGGCCCAAGGGAGAAATCCTGGGAGCTTCTGTCTGGAGCACTTCTTTTCCCATAGCATGCAAATCGATGTGAACCTGAGTTTTTCTAGGATCAGCTTTTTTATCATATCTATCTTTATCTATGTAAATATAACCTGCTTCTTCCAATCGGCGAATTAAGATATTAAGTGTTTCTCCTGCGGTTCGACCCACCTTGATGTTTTTACGAAAGATCTCCCGTACTCGTAGAGCATGCTTAAATACTTCTTGAACTTCCGGAGGAGGAACTGTCTCTCCTTGCCGAAGAACATAAGCCAGCCCAGATATATGGGCAGAATAGCTTCCTGAGCGTGCACCACATATTAAACCAACAAGATCACCTCTCTGGATGATATAGTCATTGTTATTGTTTTCAAATCCATCCGGATCTCTAACCCAAATATTCCCCGAAACATCTTTTAAGGAAGTCTTACCTGGTATAATCTTATTAAATTCCCTTTCTATCTTTTTTGCACATATCTTGCACAATTCCGTATAAATTACAATCTCACTCATTACCTTTGATGATAAATATTCTACTATTAAATTCTCAGCTGAGACAATCCGTCTAGCATATTTATCTCCGAGACATTTGACCAATTTGAGGTAATCTGTATGGGAAATACCATCGGCTATAGCATATTTTTCTGAAAAGTTAACTCCTATCCGCTGCGGATCCCGCTCAGCCACAAATTCTCCAATTATATTTTCCCAACCTGCCTCACCTTCCACTCTCTCTTCCTCAGCTAGAAAAATATCATAAGCCCCACTTTCTCTAATCGATTCAGAACAATGGCCAAGCACTGCTCGTTCTATTCTCTCTCCTCCTTTATCTGTAAAAATAACAACTCCAGACTCAGTTCCGAAGTCATCATTTAAAGGGTCCGGATCTCCAAATCTAAAAACATGAATCCACATATCTATCTTGTTCTGGCGCATAATTTGAGGCAGGATAATATCGAATTTTTCTTGGCGAATTAAATTCATATCCTCGTCAGTAACAAGATTTACTTCAGGCTCTCTCTGAGCCATGAGTCCTTCACTAAAAATAAGGACAAATAAAATAATCAAAAATGTTGTAAAAGCTCTCCTTTTGCTCATGTTTCTTTCCTCCATATGACGAAAATTATCTTTTCCGAAGATAATCTCACTTTATAATTAAGACAAAAATCCAGATTAATAATCCGACTCCCAGCCAGCTTAAGATAAAGCCTACTACACTCATCAGCGAGGGCTTCATAATTTCAAAATCCGGATGTTTTATTAAAGGTTCTCGCGGAGCTGGCTTTACTCCCTGAGGCAGAGTCAGCGGTTCTACCTCTGGTTCACCAGGTTGTACCGGCGTACGCAAACACGCATAAACTTGATCAAGTTTCTCTTTAGCTGGCGCCTTTGTCACCAAACTAACTACTACCATTACTATCAAACCCACTGTCAAATAAAAAATCATCTGCCAGGGCAGAGACAATTGGCCGTTATAAAGCATAAAATCAGGTAAATAGTGAGCGAAGCGAGCATTGAAATCCCAGCCAATGAAGCTGAGACGACTAGTAAAGGCCCAAACAGCAAAGCCACTTAGAGTCGAAGCCCAAGCACCAGCAGATGTGGCTTTCCTCCAGAAAAAGCTGGCCCATATAGCAATGCCCATCATGGCATGGACTTTCCAGAAAACTTCCAAGCCTTGAACTACGCCCGAAACAGCAAAGGCAATGATAATGCCAAAGATAACAACCGCCACTGAGGTAATTCTCCCGATAAGTATGTAATGTTTTTCTTCTTGGCCTGGTCTAATCAAAGGTTTGTAAATATTTTCGGTAAACAGAGCTGCTGAGGAGACCATAAAGCAGTCACAAGAACTCATGACCGCGGCCAGCATGGAAGCAATAAAAAGGCCGACAAGACCTGGAATTACAAGAGGGAGAAAATCCCTGGCCATATAACCCCAAACAAAATCGGGATTGACGACTTTGCCTCTGTATAAACCTATCCCACACAGGCCTGTCAAAACCCACGCAATAGTGCAAAAGCGCTTGAGAAACATGCCGCCTATAAGTCCAATCCTGGCGTCTTGTTCACTTTTCCCTGCACCACACATGGCCATAGAATAAGGAGATGAAACCCAGCCAATAAGACCATTGACAGCAATAACTATTACATAAAGAATCGTAATCTCACCAGGAGCAACAATGGAAAAAAATGAGGCATCACCCACAGCTTCCTTCAAACTTCCCAAGCCTCCCACTGCTTTTAAAGCAAAAGGGAGAATCATAAAAGACAAAATAATTGTCAAAATACCTTGAATAAAGTCAGTAATGATGGCTGCCTTCAATCCACCCATCACACCATAAAAGACAAAAAGTCCAGTGAGAATAAAAATAGCCATGGCTGAACTAATGGCCCCACTTGTGACAGAGGTAATAAGAGCACTGGAAGCCTTGAGAGTAACCCCAATATTAACTGAGAGTTGAGCCATGCCCACCAAGGCGTAAAGAACCGCAACACTCTGGCCATAGCGGATGTTGAGATAGTCAGCAGTAGTTACCGCCCTCATCCGCCGAAAAAGAGGAGCCAGCAGCCAGTAGAAAGGAGTGGCAAATAACCACAGCCATTGATACCAGATTCCAGAAGCACCAGAAACAAAACTCTTAGAAACCACTGTTACCGCCTGATCAGTATTGGTGCCCGTACCAAAGGTAAAGAAGGTCATCATGGCTTTGCCAAAATCACGCTCGCTAATAAAAAAGCTTGAGGCGGTTTTTATTTTTTTTGAGCTCCACACTCCTATTAAAGCTAGAATGCTTAAATAAACAATAATAACCAGCCAATCAATTATCATTTACTCTCACCTTTTGAAGTCTCATAATATTTCTAAGTCTAAAGTATTTTCAAATTTTTGCTCCGAGCCAGTTAATTCTCGTGATTCATAGGAAATTTCTGAGCTGAATTGAAGGCCATCAAGATAAAAAATAGTAATCATTTTTTTTCTGGAATTATAGGCAACACAATGTGAGAAGGATATTTTTCTGAGTGATGGATCGTATTTTTAGCTACCACCCATTCGGTTTCATCATAATTATTCCCACCAGTATTGAGATTCCTTTCCCATAGGGGAAAATCACTGCTTGAAACTTGGACCCGGATTCTATGTCCCTTTTTAAAGTAATTGCTGGTGGCATCAAGGTCTAATTGAAGTTTATAGACTTCGCCTTTTTTCATCCAAACTTTTTTAGTAAATCCTTCTCGATATCTCGCTCGTAAAATACCCTGCTGGATATTGTAAGCTGTTCCATCGGGATATACATCCACCAATTTAGCCGTAAAATCTGTATCCTTAGCTGATGACGAAACATAAAGAATAACAGTAATGGGACCCGTTACTTCCACCCCTTTTTTCAAGGGTGGAGTGGTGTAGACTAAAACGTCGTTTCGAATCTCAACTCTGGCTTGATCGATAGCTCCAGCCGGAGTTCCATAGGGAGTTCCCCGCTGACTTCCTACAGAAGGAACCGGATGGCCGGGATCATAGATGAATGAATCCGAAGGCTCATTCTTAGGAGGCTCAGGAGAAAGCCAGCCATCTCCATATCGGCTGTTTGCATGACCTCGGCTGTGAAAGTAATATTTCGTGTACTGCGTTTCAGGTAACGGCCAAACATCAGACGACTGCCATTTATTAAGCCCCATGGTATAATACTGCACCTTGGGCATCTTGGTTATGCCATTATCTATTCCTTTCAGCCAGTAATCAAACCATTTAAGATAAATTTCATCATAGTTTAGTCTTGCATCTCCCACATCTCGCTCACCTACAATTGTATGTTCAGAAGCTCTTTCAAAGCCACAATGAGTAGTGGGAGCAACAATTAAAAATTGATTGTTTCGAGCAGTCTCTGATACAGCATTTTCCCTAAAATAATTGAATTCAAAAATAGTCTCATCAACACTGGGATCATACCAGCAACTCATATGCAAGGCTGGAACATCAATCTTTTCCGTCCCATCATAATACCCCATAACGTCATGCCACCAGGGGTCACCAAAATCGTGGGTTATTAATTCCTCCCAATCATTGGGAGGCGCTCCGGCTGCTTTCATAACATCAATAAGAGGTAGGTACCAGTTAAGTTTCTCAAAATCAACTTTAGGAAAGTTAACTGGACCTGGTTCAAAAAAATCCCAGATTTTACGAATCTCCTTATCAGAAAGACCAGGAGGCAGTTTCAATGAATATTTACAGCCAGCTTCAAAATACCATGAAATGCTAGCTGCCAAATCTAGAACACCACCTTTGAAACCAGACCAATACCTGTAACGACCATTGGCAGCCCCAATCATCGGACCACATTGGAGAATCATACAGGTCAAATTAGGATGCCTCAAAGGAGCCTGGGCAGCTTGAACTTCAGCTGAATAAGAACAGCCAAATGTGCCGATTTTGCCGTTGCACCAGGGCTGTTTAGCCAGCCAGTCTACAGTGTCATAACCATCCTCAGCCTCGTGTCCTGCAGGGGGTGAAAAAATACCTTCAGATTCGAACTTTCCCCGGCAGTCTTGGACAGCTACCACAAAACCATGGGAAGCAAACATATAAGCTTTCGATCTTTTTTCTCGATTCCTGTAACCTTTCTTGTTATAAGGAGTCCGAATGAGAATAACTGGAAGCTTCTCCTCTACATTTTGAGGAAAATAGAGATCAGTTGACAACCTTACCCCGTCTCTCATGGGAATCATTTGGCTTTTTATTAACTTGACTCCATATTTTGGCGGGGTTTGTTCTGCTGCCAATACCTGATTTAACAGAATTAAACAACAGAATAAAAAAATGATAACTGGCGGAAAGTCGAAACGAAATTTTAACATTTTTTTTATGCCTCCTTTTTGAAGTTAGATCTTATTAAGTACCTTACTCTGATGCCTTTCATCTATCAATTTAATTACTATCAAGGACTAAGCACCATTACTCTTTCCCTAATCTCTGACAGAAAGACCCTTTCTTGCCTACGAAGCACATAAGTATCTCGTTTAATGCCTGAACCATCCTTCTTTACCTCAACATCAGCCAAATTTTGGTTAGGTCTTTGCCTTTGATGACATAACCATCCTCATTACACACTCATGTCCATCTAAACTTCTGACGTAAACTTTAGCTCCATGAAAAAGAAACCTAAATCCATAAACTAAACGCTCTTTTCTACATGAATACACATAATGACTTTATTTTTCAGCATGGTTTTAGGCAAAATGAAACCAAACTTCTGCTGGAGAATTAAATTTAATATTTGCAAATAATAATAATTTTCTCCTGATAAGTTAATGTACGAAGACTGTGGAGAAGGATAAAAAGAGAAAAGAATGCTAACAAAATCTTCTTTTTTACTCACATCAATATCTCAGCCTTTCAATATTTATAAATTTTTATCAAAATATATATTCTTGCCATTAAACTATTTAAACTGAAAATTAATCCTCCGCTTTGGTAGCTCATCGGATTAGACGAATTTTTTTGAGCGGGGGATAAGGAAACTCAACTCCATATTCAGTAATAACCACCCCGTCATGAAGACAAATATATAAATGTTTTCCTTTACCCCATTCAGGAACAGGCATATGGATCATATATTCAAAAGCAAAGGAATGATAAAGCGGAAGTTCAATATCTCGAGCCCGATCAGGACCAAAAGGAGAAATCCTAGGCGCCAGCAGTCCTCTTCCTAAAGCATGCATGTCAATATGAACTTGTGTTTTTTCAGGGTCGGCGCTTCTATCATATTCGTCCATATCTATATAAACATAACCTGCCTCTTCTAATTTACGCTTTAGAATTTCTAAAGTCTCTCCTGCAGTTCTTCCTCTTTTGATATTTTTGCGGAAAATTTTACGCGTTTTCAAAGCATGTTCCCAGATTTTTTGCACTTCTGGCGGCAAGGCTGTTTCTCCCTTCCGGAGGACATAAGCGATTCCAGATATATGGCTGGCATAGTTCATTATCTTAACCCCATGGACAATCCCCACCAAGTCGCCCCCTTGGATAACATGATCATTAGCCAAATCTTCATTCCCATATGGATCTCTAACAAAAACATTTCCCAGAGAACGATCGACATCACATCCATAATTTTGAGCTATCTTCTGGTTTCTCAACCATAAAGCTACATCTTTTAAAGTAGTTACCCCTGGATTGATCATATCAAAGGCCTTATCAATTATTTCCGCACTTATCTCACATAACTTAGTATAAAGAACTACTTCGCTGATTACTTTTCTTGCACAATAATCTATTACCAAGTGATCATCTGAGACAAGTCTCTTGGCATACTTATTTCCTAAAGCCTTGATCAATCTCATGTAATCTGTATGAGAAAGAGTATCAAAAACAGCAAGCTCTTTAGAAAAGTTTACGGCAATCCGCTTTGGATCTCGCTCAGCTACAAATTCTTTGAGCTCCCTTTCTGGTGCGAAATCCCTAAGGTCTTGTTCCCAAGCTGGTCTTTTGATGATATCATAAACTTCCTCAGGATCTTGAACTTCTCTTGATAGCTGGCCAAAAACAGCACGTTCAATTCTGTCACCACCTCTATCTGTAAAGATAAACCAGCCATAACCACCTAAATCTAAGCTAAGAACATCATTACTGCCTTCTCTTATTACATGAATCCACATATCCACTTTGTTCTCTCGCATTACCTTAGGTAAGATAAAATCAAACTTTTCTTGGCGCACTAGATTCAGTAGATCCCACATATAATCTTTTTTTAGAGTCTGAGCGCTAAACATTCCAACAGAAAGGAGAAAGAAAAAGATAAATAATGCTATTTTTTTACGTCTCATTTTATCACTCCTTTCCAATTAAGCTTTATAATCTTTAAATTTTTTACCCAGGACTCAGAATAAAATTTTAGTGAACTAAAATAATGCGTTCGTTGGGCGGATAAAGAAATTCAACTCCTCTTTCAGTGACAATAGCATTATCTTCCAAGTTAATAGTCAGCCTTTTCCCCCATTCGGGTATCCAAGTATGAACCATGAATTCAAACGCAAAAAGATTATTTGGCTTGATTTTAATATGAGCCCGATCTTTTCGAAAAGGAGCAATCGAAGGACCGACCACTATATCGCCGTGGCCTGTATTCCCTACACAGTGACAATCAATCGAAAATCCAGATTTTTCAGAATCTCCAAGCGAATTAACCAGCTCTCTATCTTTGGAGCCTATGTCAGTAAAAGGAGTGTAGACAAATCCTTCTTTTTCCAAAGCCTGAGCAATGGCTTCTAAAGTTTCACCTGCAGTACGGCCGACTTTGATTGTCTTGCGAATTATCTCCCGTGCCTGCAAAGTCCTATCCCAAGCTTTCTGAACTCCCGCTGGTAGAGATGTCTCTCCTTCTTTAAGGATATAGGCATAACGCTTATAGTCAGTACCAAAATTTAAGTATTTAACTCCCCAATCAAACACCAACAAATCACCTCTCTGGAGAACATAATCAGGCTTTCTACACTCAGCTGGATTTGAAACCTCCGAATGGATTATGCCTGGCAATACCATCCCAAATTCAACCCCTAATCCTTTAGCCAAAGCCTTATCCTCTATCCACCAACCAAAGTCCTCTCTTGTGGTAACTCCAGGTTTAATATTCCTTAGACCTTCTTCCACAATCTGTCTCTGAAGCTCACAAGCCTTAGCAAAAGCTATAATCTCAGTTTGCACTCTCTGTACTCGAAAATCTGTAATTACATTCTCAGCAGATACTATTCTCTGCGCATACTTTTTGCCCAGCTCTTTAACAAGCTCTAAATACTGAGTATGGGAAATACCGTCAGCAGCAGCTAGGTTTTTTGAAAAATTAACCGCTATACGTTTAGGATCCCGTTCAGCCACAAACTTTTTTAAATCTTCTTTCCGTCCAAAAATATCATACCCTTTAGTCTTGCCTTCAGCACCCAAGATGGCGCGTTCAATTCTATCGCCACCTCGGTCTGTAAATATAAAGTATACTGTCCGACGCCCTACGATAGTGCCTCCAACATCTAGAGCGAGAGGATCTGCCAAATCTAAGAGCAGAGGGTCGGGCCGGCCATCTCCCATGACATGAATCCACATATCTACCTTGTTTTCTCGCATAGCCTTAGGAAGAACAAGATCAAATTTTTCCTGGCGAATTAAATTTAACATTTCCCAGCGATAACGGGCTTCCTGAGCATGGAGGTTAAATCCCAGAAAACAAAACGTAATTAAAAAGATTGATATTAGTAATTTAGAGTTATTCATGATAATCCCTCCTTTTTCAAATCAAATAATTGTGCCTCAAAATACATGTCAAAATTTAAAAAAAGTGGCTTTGTCCCCAAGTGATGGGAGACAAAATCGAGCAAAAGGCAAAGGAGAATGTCGGAGCGACCTTGAAGATTTAGCCTTCCGGAATCCTCCCTTAAAGGAACCCGACCGCCTCGGGCGCCGAGCGTGTATTGAGTACGCCTCATTTAGAGTTTTGAAACTCATCTTCATAGCGACTAAAGTCCAAAGGTTCGAATTGATCAGGCGCCGTTTCACAGGCGCTGAGAAGGACGGTGAAGGAAGGGCTCGAAAAATCTCGACCGAAGCGGAGACAATTTCCTTTGCTTTAAGGTAGTAACTCATGCCCATCACTTTGGGCCAAAAGCTAAAAGTAAAAAAATAATTCCTCTCTAAATTCATCATAGTTTTGGCTACCAAAGCTTTTTTATCTCATCTTCAAGTCCAGTCATCTCCCATCTAGTTAAAGAAATGGGGATTATACCCCCTCTCATAAACTCGTCCATGAATTGCCGAAGACTAAATTTATCCTTTAATTGAAGAGCTCTATCCTTGATTAATTGCCAAATCATGTTTTTACCGATGACATAAAATGTCACATGACCAGGGGCCCGTAAAGTTTCCTCAACATCCCACCAGACAGAATCACTATCTTCTTTTGCCCAAGGATAAGGGAGCATCTCGACAATTTTTTTAATACCCTCTTGCATTGAGTAATCGTGGCTGTGCATTTTTAAGTCAACTATGGCTCGAGCAGCTCGGAAAATCATCCAAATGTAAGTAATCTCCCTGGCTCGAGGGTGGCTATCGAGCCATCCAAGCTGCATTAACATTTCTTCAACGGCAAAAGATAAAGCCTCAGAACGAGCTTCATGGATATCAAAGAGCCTAATTACTCCCCGAATTGGACGAGTATCTCCATCTTGATACCAGATTGTCCTGCCTTTTGTATAGTAATGGCCAAAAAAAGTGTGGGCTATCTGAGTCATTGGTTCTCGATCGCAACACTGTTCAAAAAAATCATACTCATTGGGGTTTAAATATGCACTTACGCCCCAGACACGAGGATAATATTGAGCAGGAAGAGGTTTGAGAAAAGAAGGTATGGAGATTACTTCTTCCTCCCGAAGAAACCTAAAGAGATCTTCAGCCGCTTCTTTTTGACGCATCAGATTTTCCTCTTCACTTGAGGTTATTTTAAATGGAGGCAATTTGCGGTTTTTATGCTCCTCTAACTTAAGAAAAGCAAGAGCGCGGTTGTATTCACTCTGAATGATAGCTAAACATTCATCCCAAGTATATGGGATAAGCTGGACATTTCGGAGCCACCAATTGTAGTTGTCTTTACCAATCCCAGCCGGAGCATTCATTTTACTTTTATTCACCTGGAGCCAATTTCTAAAGTCTTTAACCGCCTCTAAAGCCTGTTGAGCAATTTGAACCAGATGAGGATGATACTGAGTCAATCCGGAGATAATTCTTTTTAAAAAATCAATTTCCTTTTCTTTAACCCGAATGGCAATTGTCGCTAACTCCCCAGAAGCCTCAGATAAATTCTCTTTAGCCTGCGCAAAAAGTTTCGGAATAGCTTGTAGTTTCATTTTAAATTTTGGGATTTCACTATTTTTTAAAGGAAATTTAGGAACAGTTAACGGCCAATCAGAAAGCATCCTGGTGTAATGAACAATCAGACGGGGATATATGCCATCAATGATATTGTAGAAGCCAGGATCTCGCGCCCAGGGACGTAAAACCCGATGATCAAAGTCTACCCCATTCATTTCAGCTCGTACAACATGATAATCAACCTGTTGAGATACTGGCCATCCAGAAGGATCAATCGAAGCTAGACACTCCTGGTATTTTTTTAATTCTCTGTGTTTCTCCTCCATAAAAGAAGGAGTATAGTCAGGGACTCCCTCAACCAGCTTAGGTTTCAGGAACTCTCGAAATTCCTGAAATAGATCAATCAAATTGGCGTAACTATTATTAGTTGTCATATAGACCTCCTTTGCAAACATTGATTTTTCTTCTCCAGGTTCATGGGTAATATTAAATTTTCTTATAAATTAGCCAAGAAACGGGAGGGAGAATTTAAATTAAGGGATTAGTGATTTATTCCAGTTTTTTCACTCTTTATTTCCGGTCTTCTCTCTGGTAAAAAATAGTATATAAAGAGATTCTTTTTTAGCCAACTATTTTTTCTCCCTTCCATAAAATAAAGATAAAGAAAAACAATAACTCAATTTTAGAATTCGACTCTAAGTCCTAGTTTAAATGATCTATGATTTTGAATATCCCAAACAAATCCGAATTGATATTCTGACCAAGGATCATATAAAGTTTCTACCGAGGTAATAGTATCCCAATTAAAAACATTAAAGACATCAAGCACAATTCCAACCTTAGTCTCTCCCAAGTAAAAGTACTTTTCTGCTCGAAGATTCAAATTTTTCATAGCAGGCAGTCGATGAGATCCACGAGGCTCGGCGAAAATAATTACATCTCTAGTCCACCAATCTGCCACCGGATCTGGATCTATCTCTGGATCAAGCAGTATTTGTTTAGTGTATCTATCTCCTGATTCATACCTAAAATCAAAGCCTATGCTGACTTCAATTCCAGGAATGTCATATGAACCCGCACATTTAAATATATAGTTTGAAGAAAGAGTTAATGGTCCTTCAGCATTGATCTGATAATTAGGATTGCTGAAATTATAGGAAGCACCTAATGCAGAACTGTGACTTGAACCGTATTCTCCCCAGTAATTATCATCATTTCCCCAAGAATAGCCGGTAAGAAAAGAGGCTCTAAATTGCCATCTATTAGAATATCTTTTGTAAAAACGTACTTCAAAGGTTCTGTTTGATCTTTTAGGATCCCAAGGAACAATGTCTGGATAGGCAGCTCCAATATCTTTTCCTTGACCTTTATAGGGATTGGTTATATAAAAAATGTTCTCTCCAGGATTGAGCCTCTGGTAAACAGTATATGTATTACCCTCATAGGGATCTATCCATTGGACTGGCTTCCATATTCCTGAAATATTAATTCTATCCATAAGGTCATGATTAGTCCGGTAGATAAAAGAAGCTGAAATAGACATGTCTTTTCCCAATTCTCTTTCTATTCCAACTACAAACTGCCGCATATAAGGAAATTTTAAGTTAGGATCAATTATGTAAGGATCCCAGGGATCTTCATAATCTAGAATCCACTTTTCACCAAAAGTTCCGGGAGGCAACCCTTCCCACTCTTCTAAAATTGGTCCCCAAATATACTCTCGGTATGGGCCCCTAGGCTCCCAAGGAGTATACATAAGGTCTCTATACTGATGATAATATCTTCCATAATGAAATTTCAAAATAGTAGAATGATCCCCAAAAATATCAAAATTTACACCGAAACGTGGAGCAATACCAAGTTTTGGGCGGAAGGGAGGCTTATCAAAGCTACGGGGCAAATGGCCTCTAACATGCATAAATCTAACACCAGGATTAATGGTTATCCTTTCGCTTAGGCTCCAAGTATCTTGAAGGAAGAATTCCAGGCGCGTACCAATTGGTCGCACATCAAAAAAGGGCTGGTAAACCATAAAATAAGGCTCACCACCTAAATCATAATAAGTTCTGTTTCCTGGCATACCCCTCCAATCGTGGGAAGGCATTCGGGCAAATTCAACTCCGAATTTAAAATCATGATCTCCGAGGATAAAATCATCAGCATGATGGGAAATAGAAGCGTTAAAATCAATTCTTTGCCTAATCGCTTTCCAATATTCCCAATAATTTTCTGTCCACCATTCAGTTTCCATGTCAAAATGAGCAGGGGGATCAGTTGTACCAGAAAGAAAATACCTGTCCATCCCTCCTAATCTGGCTTCTACAAATGTATTATTAGTAAGGATGAGAAGGTAAGAGAAATTTAAAAAATATTCGTGAGATTTATTAGGATAATCAATAGATGGATCAACAAATTCCCATGTCCAGCCTTTCCGTCCCCTCGTACCAGCATCGATAGCAGCTTGCAGTCTGTTATTACTATTAATCTGCCAAGTAAACTTGGCCATGCCTCTCCAGCTCCAACTTTTTCCTCCTTTTCCTTGATCTTTAATATGATCTTGATCAAAAGTATATCTACCACTAAAATAATACCATAGCTTATCCTTTATAATTGGACCACCTAAATTGAAATGGACGTTATAGAATTCAGAAAAAACTCTTCTGGCTAAATAAGGGTAATCATCCCAATTTTCACTATGCCAGCTCGGTCGACGCGTATAAAAAGTAAATAAACCACTTAAATCATTGCCTCCAGATTTGGTAACCACATTGATTAAGGCCCCTCCAAAACCTCCATATTCAGCAGGAGCTCCTATTCCCATTACATTAAATTCTTCAATGGAATCATAATCAACTAGTTGAGCGGGTGCCCCATCTTCAGGATTAGTGGTGTTAAGACCATCAGTAAGATACTTGTTTTCTAAGCTATCTGGAGAGCCATAAAACGAGCCCCATTGTCCTTTAGCTCCGGGAGCAAAGGTAAGTTGATCTTCGAAATCGCGACTGGCAGGTATTTTCTCTATGAATTCTTTGGGCATATTATAAGCTTGTATTTGGGCGTCTTTGATATCAATAATAGGAGCAGTGGCAATAACTTCTACTTCTTCCTCAAGTTTTCCTAATTTTAAAATAAAATCCACCGTCAAAGTAGTTCCTGCCACCAAATGGAGATCTATTCTTCTTTGGGGTACAAAGCCCTGTAATTTAGCTTCCACTTGATAAACACCAGCTGGAAGACCAATAAACCTAAATTTTCCTTCTTCATCTGTGATAATACTTCTAGGACCACCGATAAGATTAGGGGAACTGATAGTTACCTCAACTCCAGGAAGTGGCTGGCCATCTTCAGAGGTAACTTTTCCTTGAATGGATCCATAGAAACCTGATTGGGAATATACCGGTAAGCAGAGAAGAGTCAGTAAACAAACAAAAATAAGAAAGTCTTTCAACAGAATGACAGCAAATCCTTTTCTTAATTTTTTCATTTTTACCTCCTTTTTTAATTTTTAAATAAAAAAATTTTGAACATCTCCCATATAGTTAATAGAATTTTAAATTTTTATGGAAAAACAAGATAGATCATGAAAACTATAAGCTTCTTGTTTGATGGCGCTAATCTTACTATTGTCCTCTTCCATCTCTCTGAAAGGGATAAAATAGTCATATTGATTCAAGATTTCATATAAATAGCCACACAAAATCTTAGCAGTCTTATCTACCGAATAATGTTCAAATCTTTCTCCTAGAGCAACCCATTTTTCAATTGCATTCTTAGCCCAATTCCAAAAGAAGAAAATCCAAATGTGATTGAGCTTGTCTTTGAGAATTTTAGGATAGAATCGCTTCTCACAAAGGACTATCATGTTCATGTAAGTCTTTTGATGGCAGTAAAATATAAGTTGGTCCATAACTTGAACTTGTAAGAAAAGAAGATCCACTAAGTCACCTTTAAGAACTCCATCGTTGGGATTTTTTGATTACCTTATCACCTCCCTTATGTTTAAATTTAATATTTAAACTTAATTTGTCAATATGTTTTTTTATTTAAATTTAATTTGTCAATATCTTTAATTATTTTGCTCTGTAAAGATCAAAAGCAGACATTTTGTAAAGAGCAAAAGTAGACGTTAGGGGAATGGAAAAGATGGGTGTTCCCATGGTAGAACCAAGAAAGAAGAAGTTGAAGACTGGCTTCATCAAAGAGCTGGCCTTTATTCGTGAACAAGCTCAGTTCTCAAGAGGAAGATTCAACTTTGCTGTTTTGGCTGAAGAAGCCCAGAAAGTTTTTGGCCATCCCTTCCATCAGGCCACTTTCCGCCTCTTCGCTTTACCCCATGGGTCTTATCATGGTCGACCTGAGGAAAAGAAAAAAGTTTATGTCCGGCTTGAGACTCCTGGGCCGGGTTTTTTTCCCAACATGATACTTCCCAACATCGATGGATACCAGATCAAGGAAGTTACCCATATCTTGTTTTAACTAAAGACGATTATTCCCGACTTTTTGTGGGGGCTCAACTGTTCGAGAGAGAAGGAAGTTTTCAGCATCTTCAAGTGGCTCGCCAAACCATAGAACACTACGGCAGACCTTTAGCCCATTATGTGGATCAACATAAGATTTTCCAGTTTGTTGAACATCATGGAGTCCATGTCAGATATACTCTTTATGCTGATAAAGTCGACAGTCAGTTCAAAAGGGCTCTGCGCAGTCTAGATATTAGTCTCATTTATACTGGTCAAGGAAAAGCAGAGGCTAAAGGTAAAGTGGAAAAGGCTTTTGACTACCTCCAAAGAAGGATCCTTTCACTTTGGGAAAGATATTCAATAAAAGCCTCTCTGAAGTGCAGAAGATACTCAATGAAGTTATAGACTTTTATAACGAGGAAAGAGTCCATGAAGAAACGAATGAATTACTAATATTAACTACTGAGCCCTTCTCGCGCAAAAAATATTCTTTTACAAATTAGAAATTAGATAGAACTCATTACTACATAATGAAACAACCAATTTCCTATGGTTATTAATAACAAATAAGACCTAAAAGAAATCAGGTTCTGGTAGGAAAATTACCTTGTGTGGATCCAAAAGGTTAGAGAGAAAATTTTAATTAAAAGAATTTTGATAATTGATTAAAAATTTTTCTAAATTCTATTTTTTTTGTTTATTCTCTAAACTTTTAGCCCGATTAAAATATACTTGCGCTTCTTCTCTTCTTCCCAATGAAAGGGATATAGCTCCCAAGACACGATTGATTTTAGGTGTGTCTCCATACTTTCTTAGCTTTTCGAAGTATTCAGCCGCTTTTTTTAACTGTTTGAGCTCGAGGCAGGAGTTTCCAAGCATCAGGAGAGTAGAGTAATTTTCAGGTGCTTCCTTTCTCTCGAGAAGTTCAACAACTTTTTTATAATCTTGAGCTCTGTAATAAGCTTGAGCAATAATGGGAATTGTTTTAATAGTCCACATTGATTTAGGCATTCTGTTGAAATATTCAATGGCTTTCTGAACTTGGTCATTGTTTAAATATTGAGTGGCTATCTCAAAATCGTAAGCACCAATAGAGGATGAAGCCTCAGTCCATTCAAAGCATTGAGGCCTTTCAATTAGAAAAGGAAGAACTGCTATAATTTTTCTATAAACCTCACCTTTTTCCGTAGCAATGCATAAATAATAGTTACTTGATTTCAAATTTAATAAAGGCTTCCTAAAGAGAAAATAGCGTCCAATTTTGACAATATCTTCCACTCTAAATAACTCTTCCCCTCTATTTATGCTGATAAGACGAATATTTGGCTTCTCTTCAGCCAAAATTACACCCACCAAAGTTTCGTTTTTGTTGAAAATAAAGCGAGGATCAACTGAGATTTTATAGTCATCAACTACAAAGGGCATAAATCTATTTGATTTTATTTTGACTGCTTCAAAACCACAAAGAACAGGGACTACGTTCTCATTTATTTCCACCTTTTCTTTGTGAGTTAAAAACTCCTCTGTAGTTTTGTTAGATAATACAATAATGATATTAAATTCACCGTTGATGATAGGAATAAAATCCGAGAACATCATTTTTTTCTTGGCAAGAATTTCCTTATTCTGTTCGTCAAGCTTAATTTCTAAATTTCTTTCCTGCTGGAATATTGTTCTTCCATCTAAATTTTCTACCCTTAAGTTAAGATTGAGCTTGGCGTAATTGAGGTTATTAGCAACTTTCTTAAAACGGATCGTGTCAGGCACTATAGAATAATTAAGGAAAGTATATCCTTTGTTTCTAGTCAGTTCAACTAAGACATAACCAGACATCTTCCTGAATGAGTAAGTGACATCAACTTTACCTTTAATTGGGCTGAAGTTTCGAAGATAGGAATCAGACAGCTCTCTTTCTGGAAGAGTAAAAATTTGAGCGAAAACATGATTGGAAGAGTTTGCTGCAGCAGGCATATATGGACTTCCCTCTCCTGGAATAACCGAAAGAGTAGCATCAGCCAATTCTGGATAAATCTTTCTCAATTCTTTATAAGCACTGCTAGGGCTACGATAATTTTCTCTATAACCTGGCGAGATAATATCTAAGGCAGTATCCATACCTGGATAAAAGAGCCTGTAGTTTCCATAATCTTCTTTTTTATAAAAGAGAAGCCTTATCACTGGAGGGAGTCCGGGCCTTCCTTCTTTGTAATAAGTCCATAATTCGCAGTCAACCACACTGGAGAGCCCACTATATCTATTTATTTCTGCAGGTTCACCTAAAATTATATATATCCTACCCCGATCACTCCGAGTACCACCGAAATGGGACTTTACATAATTTAGCCGTCTATAATATTCCTGTTTATATTCATTGTATGGAGTTTCGGGATTAGGATCTCTTACTTTCCAGAAATAACTGATAAATCTAGCTCTAGCTTCATCTGTCTTAAGACTTTCAAAAACTGCTTTTTCTGCTTTGGTAATAATAGGCTCAACTTCTCTTAACCATTTATTAGCTGCATCTTCATCTTGCGCTGGGAACAAAATCATATTCAAGAAAAAAAGAGAGAAATAGATAACAAAGAAAATTTTAATTTTATTCATCAATGCCAAAATTACTTAATCAAAGTCTTTTTGATAATAATATCAGAATCCCTCGCCAATTTTATTATATTTTTCTTCTAACCTTATGTAAATAGAGTAAACTTTCAAAAAATAAATAAAAAATGTAAAAAACCTTGATTTTCTTAAGAGTAATAATAATTCTAATAAAAAGGGAGGTGTAATTATGAGAAAAAGACGGGTTCTTTCCCTTTTCCTTTGTATACTTTTCTTTGTTCAAGTATTAAATGCTCAGCATAAAATCAAGGAAGCTATGATCGGTATCAGCCAAGCTTATTATTCAATGTTTGATGAGGATAATCCATACGCTACCAAGGAGATTTTGGACCATATCCGGCGAGAAAAGTTTGATCTTATCTTGCCGCGTGTTATGCGAGAACATAAGGTTGACATGTGGATTCATGTGATCCGCCCCTGGTCTTGGAGTGGCAATGAATACCGGAGATTAGAACATTTAGACCTAAATTACCAAAGCCTCGATAGCACTGATCCACTCAGATATGAATTTGGCACTAACAGCGCTGTGTTAATCTTTACCGATCGGGGTGGAGAAAGGATTGAGCGAGTGGTTTTTGAGGGTGAAGTTGAAGATCCCAGGGCCTATGATATAGTCCGTGGGGAATCCAGATTTATCAATCAAGAAAATTATGAGATTCTAGATTATACAACTGAACATCAAGATAAAGTTCCTAAAACAGAGTTAGGGTACAGATTTATGGGGCTTAGAGAATTTGTAGAAAAGCGCGACCCTAAACGAATTGCTGTGAATTATTGTGAGAAGTTGGCCTTGGCAGAGGGTTCAGAAACTTATACCCTTGCCCTTACTGACGGAATTTCCTATGCCGATCATCTTCAATTGACCAAGGCTTTAGGTGAGAAATATGCTAAAAGGATGGTCTCCGCGGAACATCTGATATTAGATTACTTAACTAGAAGAGTGCCCAGTGAAATAGTACTTTATAGCATTTCTGGCAATCTCCGGGAAAGAGAATGGTCATATGATAAAATCGTACCAGGTGTAACTACCTTGAGAGATGTAGAAGGAGATTGGTTTTGTATCCGAGAACCAGAGCATGACGAACAGGCCATGCGAGATCATCCCCTCCAGCGGGGTGATTTATTCCAAAGAAATACTATTCCATACTATATTCCCCGAAAAGGAGAGACAAATCTTCCTCCTCAGATTAAAAAAGTCTGGAGCGAGGTTCTGAAAGTTCGAAAGATTTTGTTGGAAAATATCAAGGTTGGTCCCACAGCAGAAGAGATACTCAAAGTCCTTATTCATAAATTAGAGGAAGCGGGCTTTGCTTACATTGAGAGAGATACCTTTAATCCAAACTTAGATCCTAGAAAGACCCAAGTTCATCTTGACATGCATGCAGAAGGAAAAGGGGTGTTGGCTCCCAGAATTTCTCCAATGGGTCCAAGGTGGCATCGACAGACAAAAATTCCACTTTTCCACACATTTGCTGTTGAATATATGGTCCATATGCCTGTTCCTGAATGGGGTAAAGGGAAACATATCTATATTTGTATCCATGATGGAGCAGTGGTTACAGGACGGGGAATGGAATACCCCTATCCTCCGGTCAATGAAGTTCGCATAATTAAAATAAAGGAGGAGGGTCATGAATAAGGTACGGATTTTTCTTATTATCGTCTGTCTTATTTTTCTTGTCCAAGGATTAAACGCCCAGCGTCAATATAGGGATCTTATGTGGGGAATTAGTGATGCCTATTATGGAATGTTCGACGAGAATAATCCATACGCTACAGTAGAAATGCTGAATCATATTCGCCAAGAAAGGTTTTACCTCATTCTTCCTCGAGTCATGCGGGAGCATAAAATTGACATGTGGATACATGTAATTCGACCTTGGGCTTGGGGAGGAACAGATCCTTTGCGATATGAATTTGGCAGCAAGTCGGGTGTTTTTATCTTTACGGATCGCGGCGGTGACAGGATCGAACGAGTTGTTTTTGAAGGCCAAGTTGTAGATCCTGGTGCCTACGACCTAGTGCGGGGAGAATCCAAATTTATTAATCTAGAGAATTATGAAATCATGGATTACTTGGCTGAAAATCCAGGGATAACCTATGAATCAGAATTAGATTTTAGGTTCCTGGGTCTTAAAGAGTTTGTCGCTGAACGGGATCCTAAGCGTATTGCTGTCAATTATGTTGAAAGCTTATCCCTTCCTGAAGGTTCAGAAACTTTTACCCTGGCCCTTACCGACGGGATTTCTTACACTGACTACATTCAATTGAAAAAAGCCTTAGGTAAAAAATATGCCAAGAGAATGGTCTCAGCTGAACATCTGATATTAGATTATTTATCAAGAAGAGTGGCTAGCGAAGTTGTGCTTTACGGGATATCCGGAAATCTTCGTGAAAGGCCAAGAAAATTTGATAAAGTGATACCTGGTGTAACTACCTTGGGTGAAATCGGGGATGCCTATGTTATAAATAAAGATGGGAGGAGAATAACCAGCGAAGACTACGTAATTCAGCGAGGCGATCTTATCATTAGCTGGAGAGGGTGGGCTTATGTACTTCGAAAAGGAGAGAAAGATATCCCATCTTATATAAAAAAGTTTTGGGAAGATATTGAGAGGATTTGGCAAATCCTTCTCCAAAATATCAAGGTAGGACGTACTGGAAGAGAAACAGTCGATCTCCTAATCAGGAAATTAGAAAAAGCAGGTTTTTCACACCATGATAGACAATTGTATGATAGATGTCATAATCCTCAAAAAACCCAAGTTGCTCTGGATATGCATGCAGAAGGAAAAGGAGTGCTTGCCCCAAGGATTTCTCACTTAGGTCCGAAGTGGCACTCAAATTTAAAACTGCGTCTTTTCCATACCTTTGCTGTTGAATTTTTTGTTTACATGGCAGTTCCTGAATGGAATAAGGCAAACAATTTTAATGGGCAACATTTACAAGTAATGTTTCACGATGGAGCAGTGGTCACAGGCCGGGGAATGGAAATAGCTTATCCCCCCCGCTACCGAAAAATACAAATAATTCAATAGTTTCCGTTTTAAAAATCAATGTGTAAGGGAGGCGAAATCATGAACAAAATAAAGATTTTCATAATATTTCTAGCAGTCCTCATCTTTGGCAATGGGTTTCTCCTACTAAGTCAAGAATTAGAGGCTGATCCCTATTTAATGAAGCTGATCCGCCAAGAAAAATTTAGAGTAATTCTCCCCCAAGTTATGAGGGATAACAAAGTTGACATGTGGATTTATGTGAAAAAAGGAGAGGATCCTCTCAGTTTTGAACTGGGCAATGATTCCGGCATTTTCATTTTTACGGACCGAGGTGGGCATAGAATAGAGCGAGCAGTACTTGGTGGGCGAGGTGATAGAGATCTTTATGATATATTTGCTTCAGAGAATGACTTGCATGAATTTGTGGCTGAGCGCAATCCTAAACGGATTGCTGTTAATTATTCGAAAGAACGCCCCAAACTAAATATAATTTCAGAGGAAGACTTCAAAAAATTGATCCAGGCTTTAGGTGAGAAATATGCAAAAAGAGTAGTTCCGGCTGATCATCTGATAGCAGATTTCTTGGCTGGAAGAGTAATGAGTGAGATAGCCATCTTCGGTCAATTAAGTATGATGAGTGCCAAATCTATAGAGAATGAGTTTGATAAGATTGTACCTGGAGTTACTAAACTGAGCGATCTCAAGGGCAATGTTTTTGTGCGTGATCTGGACGGAAATGAACATAATAATGATGACTATGTAATTCAAAGAGGAGATTTGATTGGTCTCCTTTATGAAGCTCACATGCTGGACTTTAATGAACACAACGGCGGAATCGCTTATGTTCTGCAGGAAGGAGAAACCAACCTGCCGCCAGAAGTGCAAAAAATCTGGGATCATGCTCTGGTTCTTCGAGAAATTTTCCGTAAAAACATTAAGGCGGGACTTACAGGAGGCGAAATACTGGATACCCTCATTCAAAAAATAGAAGAGGCAGGCTATGTTTATATAGATAAAGATATCTATGACAGAAATGCAGATCCCCTGAAAACCCAGGTGCATATTGACTTCCATAGCCTGGGCAGATTAATCTCCCAAGAGGATGCCCCCAGGATTTCTCCGTTGGGTCCGGATTGGTGTCGAAGGCTTAAGATTCCACTCTATCATACCTTTGCTCTGGAATACATGATCCATATGCCTGTTCCTGAATGGGGCAAGGGGAAACATTTATATATATGTGTCCATGATGGAGCAATGGTCACCGAACGTGGAGTTGAGTTCCCTTATCCGCCCCTAAAGAAAATACGTTTAATTCGCTAAGTTGAGTTTTCCAAAAGTTTATTAGGATGTTCGATCCCATATAAAAGCGAATTAAAAAGCTCTTTTTTACTCAAAATAATTTAATAAGTCGGCTTTTTTAGATTGCTTAAAGTGTGTTTAAATTTGTCTTTCATGATAGAGTGTCAACATCAAAATATCCTAAGGAGGTAAGACCATGAAAATGAAAGGAGTGTTGATTCCATTTATTGTGTTAATCTTCCTTGGGTTCGGATTCAATGTTTATGGACAGAAATCAAAACAAAGGTATGAAATACTGAAACTCATACGGAAAGAAAAATTTGATCTAGTTCTTCTAGGAGCAATGAGAGATAACCATGTTGATATGTGGATTCATATCGTTGAGAGTGGGAAGAAGGATCCTCTCGCCTTAGATTTAGGGGGATGGTTTGAATACCGGGCCTGGGAACCAATAGGATACTATATCTTTACCGATCGAGGTGGCGACAGAATTGAACGGGCGATCCTTGGCGGCGAGGATCCAGATGGCCTTTACGATATAATCGGGTCAGGGAATGATCTGCGAGAATTTGTAGAGGAGCGGGATCCAAAAGTGATAGCAGTAAATATATCGAACTCACTTCCTATAGCCAATGGTCTATCTCATACAGCCTATCTGAGGTTGACCAAAGCTTTAGGTAAAAAATATTCTAGCAGACTTGTTTCTGCAGAAAAAGTCATAACCGATTTTCGAGTGAGAAGGGTTCAAATGGAAATTATTGCTTTCGCCAATGCTTGCGAAATTCAAAGACAGATTATGGAGGCCGGTCTCAAGAGAATTAAACCAGGTGTAACCTCACGAGAAGAAATTGGATGGTGGGCCCAGGATCGACTTCTGGCCCAAGGGATCTGCCCATCTTATGAAGCAGCCAATTTACATCTTCCATATATGCCCAGAGTTGTACATTCAGAAGTATCAGATCTTTCAGAGACTCGGAAACCGGGATATGTCTTTCAGCGTGGCGACTTCATATCTTGGGATATGGGTATAGGCTATTTGAACTTCGGTACAGATTTCAAACGGAATGCCTATATCTTGAAAGAAGGAGAGACTGATATTCCCAAAGGCTTAAAGCATGCTTGGGAACGAACACTTAAGGCAAGGGAAATTATCCGTAAGACTTTAAAAATAGGCCACACAGCTGGTGAATCACTCAAGTCAGTTGTTCAGGCCCTTGAGGCAGCGGGGTTTGTTCACACACCTTCTGATGATGTTTCATCTCAATACCATGATTTAATGAAGGCTCTTGGTAATTCAGATAAATCCGGATTTACCATTGATTTCCATGCCACTGGCAATATTAGTGTTGGCGATGTCACGGCCGGCCCGTCAATTGCTCCCTGGCGCAAAGAACGAGCTCACCTTGTGGTCCAGCAAAATTTCATTTTTGCCTTCGAGTTTGAGGTCAACACCTGGGTCCCCGAGTGGGGAAAACGTGTGAGCATCAGTTACGAAGACAACGCGATTGTCACAGAAAAGGGTGTTGAGGCTCTCTATCCTTGGCATGATTCAATAATAATAATACATTAAGACATAATCTT
>QMPV01000018.1 GCA_003648765.1 Candidatus Aminicenantota bacterium | reverse complement strand
AACGAATTGATCCCCCTTGATACACCCATATTCGTCTGATATCAGGTTGACTTGCTTGTTGTAAGCGGTCACTCTGAAGAACAATAGAATTACGCTGAGGATCATAATTAACAACTATTCCTAAAGGTGAAAATTCAATCCACCTATTAGGCAAATTAATTGTCACATTGAATTTTGCCGGAATTGCTTGAGGCACTTCATCGGAGACTATCTGCCAATTGTTGGCCGTCTCTTCTACTTCAACCTGATAACGCCACTCACCTTGCTGCAAGTAAAAGTGAAGACGATGGTTTAATTTAGTTTTAACTGCCCGAAATTTTGTTCTCTCTAAAGTTGATAATATTTTCCTGGCCTCGCTATCTAAGCTGCGCGTCTCCAGAGAATTCAAAATAAGGGGATAAAGAGCCACACTGGCTATTCCCAAAATAGCTACAACAACTATTATCTCAATAAAAGTAAAACCATGCGGCTTTAACTTATAAGGAAAGTTACTATTTTCGAGGTTTTTATTCTGTAACATTTGAATATTCCTTCGGCCTAATTCCTTGGCCTTCAAAAGAAAAAGATATTCTCTTTCTTTGACCCACCCAATTTAATCCTCTTATTTGTTAAAAATATTATCCTTTTTTTCTTTTTTTTTCAAGTGGATACCCGGTCTCCTCCTTTTCTTTATTAACAATAATAAGCTAATATCCATAATATAAGTAGTCAATCATCTTTACAGATGATATCCTGGATTAAAATCTTTCGCCGGATCTCATCTCTTGGAAGAGGATAATCTCACCCCTAAAAGCTAATCTTATCAAAATATTTTAATCCTTTCCGGACTAATTAATTGTGATTAATTTAATCTTCCGAAGTAGACTTTACTTCCCAAATTGGCCATTCTACAAAGGGGATAAAACACATTGAAAAACGATGAATTAAAACTTTTCCTAAATTTATTTATCTCTTGAGGAGATTAAGGCAGAAGCAGTTTCTTCCCTTTTCACCTTTTAAGAACAAAATGATTCTTGGTTCATGGTCCTAACGAGTCCTTCAGGAAGCATTCCGAAACTGTGATGGCCCGGTGTCAAATACTTAGGGTATCATATCTCCAGGGTGTCAGACACCCTTTGTCTCATGTTCATTATGGTTTGAGAAATTCTTTGACGTAGATAAAGGACGTCATAGATAAAGGGTGTCAGACACCCTGAGTATTGAGTATTTGCTGAGTACTTGAAACTTAGAGTGCAATATATTTCTCTCTAGGTAGCCACTAATACCCTGAACCTAATTCCTCATCTGGCAGTCAATCCCAGTTAAAGCTTCTTCTCGCCAGCCTACCGTATTAGCCAAGGAGAATTTTAATCTTCATCATGATAATAAAAAGGAAGACAATTCTGAATTAGTTAACCAAACTCCTCCTCAAGGAGGCTCCCTTTCAGGTAAAATATCTGACCCCACTCTCAGAGACTTATTTACCAATATTTTAAATCCCAAGATAAGTAAATTAAAAAAGCCTTAAGTTCCTCATGATTGAAAATTGTTTTTTTCCATCACTCATGAGCTGAAAGACAACTTCGCCTCGTGTTGAATTTTACTCATGTCTGTGGTATTCAATGGGACGATGGATAAGGAATCAACTTACGGGAAATATATTATCTTTTTTATTTTCTTCTTCTTTTTCTGTCTTTCTTTGTTCGTTAATATCGCGGCCCTTCAAAAAAATTTTCTCTTTGCGGATGAAGCCATTTATTTCGCTATGACTCAAAGTATAGCTCACGACCATGACCTGGAATATACCAGACAGGACCTCAATCGCTATTACCAGCACTTTGATGCCGGCCCATTGGGAATATTTCTTAAAAAAGGAAAAAATGGTAAGATTTTTTTTGCCAAATCATTAGCCTATCCTCTTCTGGCAGCTCCCTTTGTTCGAATCTTAGACAGCAACGGCTTTTTCCTTTTCCACTCCTTGCTTCTTTGGCTACTTCTGTGGATGGGGTTTTCTTTCTTATCACTTGACACTTCTCCCTCACTTTCGTTGGCCTGGATTCTTAGCTTTCTTTTCGGCTCCGTGGCTTGGATTTATTTTATTTGGATCTCGCCTGATTTCTTTAATTTGGTATTAGTGTTTACTATTCTTTTTCTCATTTTCTACAAGCAAAAATATAAACAAATTAATTCAACCGCAAACTCCGTGCCTCTCCCCCGCTCCCTCCATAAATTTCTCTTATCCTCTGGTTCAGATTATTTAGCGGCTGGGCTGACCGGGATAGCTGTCTACTCCAAACCCCCCAATATCGTTCTCTTGGCTCCACTTCTATTATTACCTCTTCTCCAGCGTCGTTTTCTCAAACCTTGCCTCTTGCTGCTGGTTTTTCTCCTGTCTTCTCTGCTCTTTTGGGGAGGGAATTATCTTATAACTGGTGATTGGAACTACCAGGGAGGAGAACGAAAAACATTTTATTTCCAATATCCATTAGAAAAAGATAGCTTTACCTTCGATTCTCTCGGGAAAGAAATGACGGCTGAAGGTTATGGTCAAAGACATCTTTTTCCTCCCCGGGTAGTCATTCACAATCTTTTTTATTATTTCTTTGGACGCTTTACAGGGATCACTTGGTATTTTTTCCCAGCCTTCTTTTTCCTGATCATTTTCTTTTTCCACCGGAAAACCCAATACCAATGGTTAGCTCTCCTGGCTCTTAGTGGTGAAATCCTTATTTATATTTTTTTGATGCCTGATAACTACGCTGGAGGTGGAGGAGCTCTGGCCAACCGGTATTTCCTTAATATTTACCCCCTCTTCTTTTTTCTTAATCCGGGCCGACTCAAGGGACGGGAACTTATTTCCATCTGGTTAGCTGCTTCTATTTTCTTGGCCCCCATTCTAATCACTCCATGGAAAAGCTCTCAATTCCCGGCCAATCATGCTAAAAAAGCTCCTTTTAAATGGCTCCCTGTCGAGTTGACTTTAGTTAATAATCTACCCACTAACACTAATCCAGACGCCTTTCGTCAGGAAATTGGAACTCCCCCCAACATTGGCTGGCTCCATTTTCTCGATGACAACTTTCATCCTAAACTTGAGCCCGATGGATTTTGGACTAAGGGTCCCTATCCCACAGAAATGATTTTAAAAACTTATTATCCAGTTAAGAAATTAATCATCCACCTTCTTAATAACCCTCGACGAAGAAACCGAATCACCGTTCAGGTCGAAGGAACGAAGAAATCAATTACTCTTGGCTACAAACAATGGGGCACTCTTGAATTTGAGGTAGGCAAAGGCTTCCAGATGAGAGCTATTCATCTCTACCGACTCAAAATAAAGGCAGCCAAAGGCTCTATTCCTTATTTTGAAGATAAATTTTCAGAGGAAAGACGTTTTCTAGGAGTATTTTTCAAAATTGAAATAATTCCTGAAAAATAATTAATATGTGTGGCTTTTGCGGTCTCATTCATCCCCAAGGTTTTCCACCTCCGGAAAAATCTCTGCTTAAAGCTATGACCCAAACGATTATTCACCGAGGTCCTGATGAGGAAGGACTTTATCTCGATGAACAAACCGGACTAGGTGTCCGCCGTTTAAGTATCATTGACCTTGAAAAAGGCCACCAGCCTTTAAGCAACGAAAAGGGCACTATCTGGATTGCTTATAATGGTGAGGTTTATAACTTTCCTCAGTTAAGAAAAGAACTTCAAGCCAGAGGTCACCAGTTCAAAACCAGAACTGACACTGAAACAATTGTCCATGCCTATGAAGAATGGGGGGAAAATTTCATTCAGAAGTTACGGGGAATGTTCGCTTTTGCTCTCTGGGACAAGGATAAAAAAACTCTTTACCTTTGGCGAGATCGCTTGGGCATCAAGCCTGTTTATTATATCCTTCAAACTGATGGAACACTCCTTTTCGGTTCAGAGCTAAAAACCATTCTTAAATCCTCTCAAGTCTCGCGAGCGGTCAATCCCCGAGCTCTTGACCTCTATCTCACGCTAGAATACATTCCAGCGCCTTTTTCTATTTTTGAAAATATCTACAAACTTCCCCCGGGTTGCTATCTTAAATATCATGAAGGAAAAATTGCTATCCATTCTTATTGGGACGTTCCTCGACCTTGCGACAAATCTTCTTCCCACGAGTGCAAATCATTGGCAGAAGTGAAAGAGAAACTCTACTCTTTACTTCAAGAAAGCGTGGCCTTACGTCTGATTAGCGATGTACCTTTAGGAGCTTTTCTCAGCGGTGGGATTGATTCTTCGACAATTGTGGGTCTGATGCATGAATTAAATGTCTCTCCCCTCCTGACCTTCTCTATCGGTTTTGAGGAATCCACTTACAACGAACTCCAGTATGCTCGGCAGATAGCTCAACGATTTGAGACTCAACACGAGGAATTCATTCTTCGTCCCAATGCGGTTGAATTAGTCGACCAACTTATTTACCATCTGGACGAACCCTTTGGGGATTTTTCTCTCTTCCCAACTTATCTGGTCTCAAAAATGGCTCGCAAGAGAGTCAAAGTCATTCTCTCCGGAGATGGAGGGGACGAAATCTTTGGCGGCTACGAACATTACCAAGCTCAAAAAATAGCCCGTTGGCCAACGGTGGCGTGGAGTGGTCGTTTACTCAGTCAACTTCTCCATAAACTGCCCCCTTCTCCCAAAAAAAAGGGCTGGTGGAATAAACTCCGACGCTTTACCCAAGGGCTTAATAATCCTTCTTCCTTAAGGCATCTTCGCTGGATGGTTTTTTTAAATGAAGCGGCCAAGGAAAAGCTTTATTCTCCTCATCTCCTTGAGCAATTGCAGAATAAATTAGAAATTTCTCAGATTTCTCCTTTGACGGAGGTTTTAAATAAAGCCAGTCTTTATGATCCTATTACCGGTGAACTCTTAATCGACCTCAAGCTTTACCTACCCGACGATATTTTGGTAAAAGTCGACCGCATGAGCATGGCCACTTCTCTAGAGTCCAGAGTGCCTTTTCTAGACCACCACTTGGTGGAGTTTGTTTTCAGTCTTCCCGGAAAACTTAAATTAAGAGGCCTAACCACCAAATGGATTTTCAAAAAGACCGTGGAGGGTTTACTCCCCCGGGAAAATATTTATCGACCCAAAGAAGGATTCAGTATTCCTATCAAACATTGGCTCCGACAGGAATTAAAACCACTCCTTTTGGACTACCTTAACCCCCACCGAATAAAACGCGAAGGATATTTCCAGCCCGAAACCGTCAACTCTATGCTCCAACTCCATTTGGCCGGGCGGGAAAATTTCAGCCATCAATTATGGAGTCTTCTGGTCTTTCAGATTTGGAAAGAAAACTACCTTTGACTACTCTTATTTGAAAAATTTCCTTGGTTTGATGATCAATTTTCACTTTCTCTGCTACCGGTAAGCCTGGAGCCCAAATTATCTCTTGCCCAGACCAAAAAACAGGCCACTTAGGCCGAAGAAAAAGAGGAATTTTCCTTTCCCGGAATAATTCCTTCAATTTTTTCCTTCCACTTCCACCCAGAGGTTGATAGCGGTCGCTTGGCTGACGGGGTTTAATTATTAAGGGAAAAGATAATTTTTGTCTATCAAAAAATGCCCCCCGCCAATCATTAAAAGATAAAGAATTTGCTGACCATTTCTTCTGAACCCGACCTTCAAAAATAAAACCAATTTCGGATAGCTCTAATCGACCTTGACCATTCCATCTATAATAAAATTCCTGAGGGGCCTCTGCAGGTAAGTAATAAATTATATTTGACTCACACCTGAGCCGGAGATCACAAGAAAGAGTAATGATTCTTCCTGGCTTGGCTGTCCGAACTGCCTCCACATCTCGAAAAGAAAAACTTCGCAAGTCTCCTTTAAGCTGGCGAAGATATTCTCGAATAACTCTTCGCCCAAGTGCCGGTCGCAAGGCCAGTAACGCCGCCCGATCAAGTTGTAACACTCCCTCTTCTTCACGGATCATTTTTTCTGCCTCTTTTCTAGCGAGTTCAGCCAGAACTTCTTCTTCTTCCCGAACAATGGTCATGAAAATGGAAATATGATCCAGAAGAGCAGTATCAAACTCCCTCTCTAAATAAGGAATCAGCTCTGCTCTGATTTTATTCCGAAGAAATCTTCGATCAAAATTACTCCTATCCACCCGATAAGGAATTTGATTCTTCTGAAGATAGAGCTCAATCTCCTGGCGAGAAATTTCAATTAGGGGCCGAATTATCCGTTGATCAAGACAAGGTTTCATTCCCCCAATTCCTGAAAGACCTGCCCCTCGAAAAAGACGGAGAAAAAAAGTTTCAACTTGATCATTTAAATTATGGCCCAGGGCAATCTTAGCTCCACCGATTTCCTGGGCTTTCTCGGTTAAAAATTTATATCGCCAGAAACGGGCCTCCTCTTCCAGATTAGTTTTCCGCCGCCGCGCTTCTTCCCGAACATCTCGCCAACCCACAAAAAGGGGTAACTGCAACTCAGCCGCTCTCTCCCGGACAAAACTCTCATCTTTATCAGCCGCCACTCGGAGTTTATGATTAAAATGAGCCAGATATAGTTCAAAGGCCCACTCCTGGCGCAAAGCCATTAACAAATGAAGCAAAGCAGAGGAATCGATTCCTCCGGAAAAGGCTAGAAGAATTTTATCTCCTGGTTGAATCATGCCATATTTGAGAATTGTTCTTCTGATTTTATCTAAAAGAGTCATCGGATTTCCCCACTGAAAATGGTTGGTAGGTAAGATTAATGACTGAGCTCCTTAACCACCCCTCGAAAAGAGGCGTGGCGGTGGAGGGATTCGAACCCCCGACGCTGCGGATATGAGCCGCATGCTCTAACCAACTGAGCTACACCGCCAAGCGCGAAAATTTTAACTAAATTAGGACTCCAAGTCAATCAACCTCTGGGGATAATTCCTGGGTTAAATTATAAGTTTCCCTGAGATAGGATGGCCCAAACTAAATAAAGCCTCTGGGATCCTTTTCTCAAAATTAAAAGATATTTCTCGGCTCCTAGACAACCCGGTGGCCAATGAATTTATTTAAATCCTTTCCAAACTTCTCCGGATCCCCTAATTAATAAAAATTTAGCCTCATCCTTCAGCAAACCAATAACTAACATTAGGGAAATGGACGTAATTACTTTTTTTAAGTCCCCACTATCCTTTTTCCCCTTAGATTTAAGTTAGCCTTAATGAAGAGAAATTTCATCTTTTAATCATACCCATCCCCCTTTTTGCTATTTCTTTGGTGTTCTCTCTGATCGCTAAAACAAAAGCCAAGAATAAGGTTTTTTCTCCAACGGCTGCCTAATTAGAGTTCTCCTGAGGGAGGCAATAAACTTTATCTATTGAACAGACAATTCAAAATGGAGCATTCAAAAAAATTTAGTTGCCTCAAAAAAACACCTTCAGCGGACAACCACTTGACACTCTCGAGTTTCAAAAACCAAAACCCCTCCTCGAGGTCCCATGGCAGAGATTCCAGAAAAAGAAAGGGTGGCTTCTCCTGGGGCTTTCGCTTGAAAAACTAAAACGGCCACTGTACCGCCACCTTTTTTGCCTCGGCCAGCCTCTGAGGAGGTAAAGCCAATTGTGCAACTACCGGCATTGTTATTAATATTTTGGAGAAATGAAGGTCGAGGTCCCATCTGTCGAACAAAACCACCCATATTGACCTGTTTTAATTCCAATATTTGGGAATTATAATTGACATCAAATGACATATTGGCTATCTCATCTTTAGCCTGAATGTTTACCATTATCCGGAAATTCCGTCCTTGAGACATTCGTAAACGAGTAGTATTAAAATAGAGCCGATTAACCTCCTTACCTAATTGACTCACAACATCTCTCTCTCCCATTCTTAAGTCACTCTCTCGCATTCTCCTTGAGGGAATCTCAGAAACTGCTAATGTACTTCCAGTATCTTTTATCCCCACCCAGATGGGTTTCTTCTCTTTTTCTCCAATGGGAGTCTTCCGAATTATATATGGGGTTATAGTCAAAATAACATCTGTCTGTTGAATAGTCTGGTCCTCGTTGGAAAAAAGACGCCCCAAGAGAGGAAGATTCTTTAACCCAGCTATTCCCTTTAATGTTTTTCGTTCCTCATCTTTAAGTAAGCCGGCTAACAGATTGGTTTCACCATTTTTTAAGCGAATTACATTTCTGACTTCCCGGGTAGTGATTATGGGAATATTAGCATAACCTGTTCCCCCTAAAGATTTGATTTGAATTTCAAGTTCTAAAGTAACCTCATCTTCATAATGAATATAAGGGGTAATCTTAACGTCAATTCCTACATTCTTATATTCGAAAGAAGTAATTGGCTGAGTGCTAATTCCTCCGGCTGCAATGGGGGCCCAGGTAGTGCGGGGAATAGGAATTTGATCTCCTACGACATATTCTAGTTTTTCACCCTCCACTCCCCTGAGTCGGGGTTGAGAAATAATTTTGGTATCAGCATCGGATTCTAACATCTGAAGAAAAGCAGTGGGCAAAACTAATTGAAAGTTTTCTTTTTGCTTAAAACTCAAATCCGCCAGGTTCAACCAACCTTCTGTGGCCTTTTCTTGATTATAACGAATAGCTCCTCTAAATTGGTCAAAATCAATGCCGAGTTGACGAAGTTTCATTCGGGAAACTTCCATTATTTCCAGGTCAATGATCACTTCACCTTTGGGTTTATCCCATAATTTAATTATTTTCTCCGCCCGCTCCACTACTTCAGGAGTATCTCTCACAGTAACTGTGTTTAAATTTTTATCAATAATTACAGTAGGCGCTTTAAATGATGTCCGTAACATCTGATTTAAGCTGGCCTGAATTTCTTCGGCTTTAATATTAGATAAATAAAACGTTTTAATAGCCTGAATTTCATATTGCATTCTTTTTTGGGGAAGGTCAGGAACAATAATCACAGTTCTCTCATCAACCGGACGATAAAAATTCCGGGTGGCTAAGCAAAGTGATTGTAAAGCCTGTTCAAAGGTCATGCCTTCCAAATCAATAGAAAAAGGAATATCTTTAAATTGCTCATCAAATAAAATATTGATACCTGCATGCTTCCCTAAAGCCTCAAAAATTGACTTCAAACTCGCCTTCTGGCGAAACTTCAAATCAATTTTTTCTGGTTTAACCTGTAATTTTATGGGTAATTCAATCGCCTTTACTTCCTCTTTTTTCGTCTCCGACACAGCTTGGCCAGTCAACTCTTGAAGTTCCTTAAGAAGCAACTGATTCGTTGGGTCATACATTAAAGCTTTTTCCAGTTCTACTCTAGCTTCTTCTTTTTTACCTTGCTCGGCTAATCTTTTCCCTTGAATCCAATGATAACGACTGGCTGACACTTGTGCTCTAAGTAAAGCTAACCGATAAACGGAGCTCTTAGGATTGTCCAAGACCGCTTTTTGAAAATAAACCACAGCTTCATCCCACTTTTTAGCCATAGCTGCCTCTGTTCCCCGACGATAATTCTGACTGAGAGTTACACATCCTCCCAGTAAAAAAGTTATTATGATTAAAGAAACTGTCTTTTTCATGGTCTCTCCTCTATTAACCGAAAAGTTTTTTTCTTTCCACTTGGACCAGTAATCTCTATCTCATCCTCAGAGATAGCTGAGACAACAGAACCATCTTCAAGAACGTCACCTATCTTAACTACCCACGGCTGGTTTTGATAGACAACCAAAGCCACTATCCTATCAGGTGATTTAATAAATCCCACATATTGAAGAAAAATCCCCCAGCCCTCTTTTTGAGCTGCATCGGCTTTGCCCGGAAAAGGCTCGGTCATAGCTTGTGAACTGGCCCCTTCCTGAGCCAACATTGAGGCGGCCAAATCTTTGCTTCTCTTCAACTGAGGTAAAAAAATATTCCTCAATGGGGGCTGGAAGTTCCTCTTTTTCCGGGTCAATAAATCAATGTGGATGACTCGATTATTCCTTCCAACTTCTCCTTGTTTTTTTATTTCGCTCTTTAATTTTGCCTGGACTTTTTGTCTCGGTGCCTTTTGGCCCATCAAATCCAAAAAAGCCATTACCACACATATAGCTAAAATAATTCCCTTTAATTTTTTCTTTTTTATATACTTAATAATCATTATCAATTTATAATCATTATATTTTACTTGCGGAAATAAGCGGCCAACCCTAAATCCACCTGAAGTCGACCAGTACTGGAGTCAATCTCTGAAAATCGAAGATTTTCAATAATTAAGAACTTTGGTAAATTTTCCACAGCATTAATAAATTTTTTAAGAGAATAATAAGAGAGAGTTAAACGAAAAGTAATTTTTACCTTTTTTATGCCAATTTTATCATAGCGAGCGTAATCATAACGAAGAGACGAAAACTGCCCACCAGCTGCCTGAAATAACTGATTCAAATCCTGGCGTAACTTTTCGAAACCATTTTCTTCTCCATAGAAATATTTTTCCAAGTAATTAATATCTTCTTCTACTTTTCGCCACTGCAACCACATATTTTTCAGGTTATTTATTTCCTTCTCCAAAGCGATTAGTTCAGCCTTGCCTTTTTTTAAAGTCGATAGCTGCTGGAAGTAGCTCCTTCGTTTCCCTTGGCCTAAAACTTGGAAAAGGATGAGATTCATCAATAATAAAATCGATAAACTTAATAATAAGTTTTTCTCTTTTTTATTGATTAACTTCACTAGAAACTCCATAGATAAAACTTATCTCTGAGACCAACTGGGCTTGCTTTTCCGGATTCTCACTAATGACCTTTATCTCCCGACATCCCTCCGCGGCCAACCGGCGAGTGAAATTAACCAAGTTTTCTAAAGAAAATGAAGCTAATCGCAGAGTAACTTTCAATTCCATGTTTTCTTTGTTTAACGTAGGATTAAGTCCCACTACATAAGCATCATCGGGCAAGAGTTTTTCCAAGCTCTGGAAGAACAATTCCCAAGAAAAACTTTTCTCAGCAATTAACCGATTAAATCTCTCCACTTGGGGAGTGAATATCTGTTGAAAAGAGTTGATCTTTTTCTCTAATTGTTTCTTCTCCCGCTCTAAGGACTGCTTCTTTATTACTAGCCTGTTCAGAGATCCCGTGAGTCCACTTATTTTCGACGAGTACCGCCAAGCAGTAACAAAGGTCAATCCTAAAAAAACGAAATTTAAGACAACCACCAGCAATAATAAACTTAGAAAAAACCGGCGATTCCTTAAGGGGTGGGTAGCTAAATTCAAAATTAGCTTATCTTTCACTTGCCTGGCCTCACCCTAAAATTCCCAAGAGAGGGGCAAATATCGTCTTCACTTCCTGACTGAGATTACCGGTGATATAATCTTTAATGCCAGCCACCTCCAGCCCGAATTGTTCCTTTAGCTTGGAATACAAGACCTCTGAATCTTGAGGACAAGCATTTCTAATAATTACCTGTTTTAATTTCAATTTTTCTTTGTCTTCAATAAATCTGGTCGTGGTTTCAATTTCCTGAAGTATCGATTCCCAATCATGGTTACCTTGTTTGCGCCAATTCGAAGCAAATGTTTTCTGGCGATAAAAGACAATGCGCTGACCATCATAGGCAAAACCACCCCACCACTCGGGCTCAATATTCATCACCAATCCTTGCTGAGGTTGCTCCACTAAATGAAAAAGACTTATCGTGGGGGGAGAAATCAAATTAACTTGATATCCTAAAGAACTAAACAGTTCTTCATATTCCTCTACTACCCCTTGTCTCGCCAACAGACCCACTACTCGTAATTTTCCATTTTCGGGGATAATCTGGTATGAAATCCGGATGTCTTGCGGCAAGAGAGGTTGTTGTTTTCGGATTGAAAATAAAATTATTTTTTCTCTCTCTTCTTCTCCTGAGGGTAATGCTTCAAAACTTAGGACAAAGACTTTTAAACTAAGTTCAGGGGGAAGAAAAGCAAGACTTTTTTGTTCAGGATTAATTTTTTCCAGACCTTTTTTGAAAATATCTTTTAAAACGCCAGGCTGGCGAATATTTCGCTTATGAAAAGAAGGCTCTAGACAACCAGAAGGTAATTCTTCTAAAAAAATAAGTGGATTGAGGCGACTTTTTTCTTTAACTAAACAAGCCCCTACCCGACCAGCTGATATCTGAAAACCAGCTTCTACAACTGGTAACTGGGTAAAAAACCTTTTGCCTTGCTGCCACACTTTCTGAAAAAAATTCACTTTCAATTTATTTCTCTTCCACCTTCTGGATAATGATGATTAAATCTTAATCTCTTATTCAACAAAGGTGACTTTATTCAATTCTCTCAAATTCGTCAAGCCAGCTAAAACTTTCTCCAGCCCTGCTTCTCTTAAAAAGACCATCCCTTCTTTTTTGGCTTGCTTTTTAACCTCAGAAAGTGGCCTCTTTTCCAGAATCATTTCTCTGATAGTGTCACTCAGCTCCAAAAGTTCAGCAATAGCTGTTCGGCCGCGATATCCAGAAAAACCGCACTCGGGACATCCTTCACTCTCATAAAACCACACATCCCGATATTTATCAGGGTCTAAACCCGATTCAATTAAAATCTGGTCGCTATAATGCACAGCTTTTTTACATTTAGGACAAAGTAAGCGAACCAGCCTTTGAGCTAATATACAATTTAAAGCAGAAATAAAACTATAGGGATCAACTTGCATATGCAGAAATCGACCAATTACGTCAAACACATTATTGGCATGAACTGTAGTAAAGACGAGATGACCGGTTAAGGCTGATTGAATAGCTATCTGAGCCGTCTCGGGATCTCTAATCTCTCCAACCATTATTTTGTCTGGATCATGACGCAAAATTGAACGCAATCCTCGAGCAAAAGTTAAGCCTTTCTTTTCATTAACCGGAATCTGAGTAATTCCATCTATTTGGTACTCCACGGGGTCTTCAATGGTAATAATTTTATCCTCGGGTGATTTAATTTCGGTTAAAGCGGCATAAAGAGTTGTGGTCTTCCCACTTCCCGTAGGACCAGTAACTAAAACCATACCATAAGGTTGGACGATATAACGACGAAAACGGCGTAAAACTTCCTCTGAAAATCCTAATAAATCCAATCTGAGTTCCGAAAAAGCTTCAGTAATCATCTCTTTATCCAGAATACGAATAACAGCATCTTCACCAAAAATACTGGGCATGATTGAGACGCGAAAATCAATTGTTTTATCTTTTATTTTCAAGCGAAATCGGCCGTCTTGGGGGACTCGACGTTCGGAAATATCCAGATCGGACATAACTTTAATCCGGGAAATTATCGGTTCCTGAAACTTTTTATCAATAGGCTCCATGGCTTGATCTAAGACTCCATCGATTCGATACTTAATAATCACTCCTTCCTCTCGGGACTCGATATGGACATCACTAGCTCTTTTTTGCACGGCCGTAAAAATTATGGAATTAACCAACTTAACAATGGACCCATCCTGGTCTGTCAATCTCTCTACCGAAATAACATCCTCCATCTCTTCCTCTTCTTCTTTGACCACTTGAGTAATAAAGCCTTCGGTAGCATCGCGGAGAACCTGGAGAGCTGTTTCACTCTTCCGCAAGGCCTCATATATGCCTCTTTTTGAGGCGGCATAAACTTCCACCTTCCGTCCTAAATAAGATTCAATGGCATCAATGGTGGCTAAATCTGAAGGGTCGGCAATGGCAATTTTTACCTGCTGGCCATCATCCTCAAACGGCACAAAAATCGAGCGGTAAAGAAAATCCACTGGAAACGATTGAACCAGCTCCCGATTAATGGCTACCAAACTTAAATCAATATAAGGAACTTGATATCTTTCGGCTAATTTTTTGGTCTCCTCTTCTTCCTGAAGAAGTTCAGCCTGGCGATTTTTGCTTTTATTTCTTTCCATTACCGCACCACCCGAATTATATTAAAAATTGGGAGATAAACTGATAATAACATCCCTGCTACTATCAATCCCATAAAAATGATAATTACCGGCTCAATCAGTGAAACAAAAGTGTCAATTTTTTGTTGGAGTCGCTCATCATAAACTTCAGCCACCTCAGCCAGCATGCCATCTAAATTGGCTGAAGTTTCGCCTATTCGGATCATGTCTAGAGCTAAAGGAGGAAAAACTCCTGTCTTTCTTAAAGATTCAGTTAAACTTTCGCCATTGCGAATGTCCTGCTGAAGATTGGTCATTTTACCTCTAAGATAGCGGTTGGGCACCGCCTTGGTAGCTACTCCCAAAGAGGAAACTAAAGATATGCCGCCGCTTAAAAGCAGGCTAAGAGTTCGAGTGAAAAGGGAAACTCCTGATTCTAACCAGACTTGGCCCACAAAAGGAAGAGTAATTTTGAGCCGATCTACCCCCAATTTAACCTTTTCTTTCTGTCGGAATAGCAAATATACAAAGAATATCAATCCCAAAAACACTAGAAAATAGAACAAATTATTTCTGACAAAAAGAGAAAAATTCATAACCATCCTAGTAATTCGAGGCAGACGGGCTTCAAAATCAGCATAAAAAGTAGAAAAGCGCGGCAAAACAAAATTCAAAAGAATCCCCAAGAGGATGAAAGAAAAAACAATCAACATAGTGGGATAAGTCAGGGCTGATTTGATTCTTTTTTTTGTCTGAGCTACTAACCGGGCGTAATTATTATAACGGGACAGAGTAGAAGCCAAATTGCCACTTTTTTCGCCCGCCATGAGGGAAGCAGTATACACTACCGAAAACTCATCTTCATAAGGAAAGAAGGCCTCAGATAAAGATTTTCCCTCACGGACATCTCGTTCTACTTTCATTAAAATATCTTTAAGAAAAGGATTCTTGACTCTTTTCAAAAGAATTTGAATACTCTTCAAGATGGGATAACCAGCTTTAATTAAAGCCACAAACTCTTGATTAAAAAGAATGAAATCATTATCTTTGACCTTTTTTCCTAAAGAAAGATGAGGCACGGAAAGACTTTTCCAGTCTTTTCTAACTGAAAGAACGCAAAACCCATGCTCTTCAAAGTAACGGCGAGCTTCTTCTGAGGAGGGGGCCTCAAAAAGCCGACTTATTACTTGCCCTTTTTCAGTAGCCATCCGGCACAAATATTTGGGCATCTCTTTTTAAATAAATCCTCTCCAACTCTTTTAATCAAATATTAGGGTATCCTCTCTAGGTTGTCAATCTTGACTAATGCTTTAACCTAATAATCAAAAGGAACCAATTCGGAGAGGGCTTATTGACAAAAAATCCTTAACCTTCTATCTTTAAATTAATGAACCCATGGCTAAATCAAAAAAAATAAATAAAAAGACGATTCTTCTTATTAGCTTGTTAGTGATAATAATATCAACCGGGGGGTGGTATTATATCCAGAGCTCTGACTCTTCTTTTTCCCAAAAGTGGGCCCCAGGGAAACAACAAAATACCGACTATATGAGCAAAGTCCTTAATCGCAATTGGCGACCTCTAGGCCTTTTAGAAAATCCCGAATTAAAAAAATACCTAGCTCAACCCAATATTTTCTGGGCTATTCGATCCGGGGAACGCCATATTCTCAATTAAAAGGATTTATCGTTTAAAATGAGAAGATTTTCCTTTCCCTCAAATTGATAAAACCTGAGATGAATAAAAAAGTAATTTTCATTTTGCTGGCTATTGCTCCCTTGACCATTTTAGCCATTCTGAATGTCACCCGGAAGATAGCCTGGCAAGAGCCCACCGACGGTGTTTATTGGGTTCAAAAAAAAGCAGGATTAACTGTAGAAAAGGTCACTCCGGGAAGTCCAGCCTATTTGGCTGGACTCAAAAAAGGAGATGTTCTCTTCTCCATTAAAATTCAAGAAGTTATTTACCCTATCAAAAATAAAATTGATCTCACTAAAACCATTTGGCAAGCTTATTTCTCCAGTCAAAGAGTCTCTTATCAAATCCAACGAGAAGGTGAACTTCTTTTTCCTTCCTTTTTCCTCACCACTAAAAAAGTTGACCCGCTTTATTTTTTCTTTCTCCTCATTGGTTCAACCATATTTATCTCTGGAATAATCGTTTCTCTAACTTCACGAAGACTGTTGGCTAAACCTACTCTTCTATTTTTTCTTATCACTCTTTCTTTCTTCGGCGTATTTGTTTTCTCCCCTACTGGAGAGATGAACTTTTTGGATAACATTTTCTACTGGCTGGATGAAATAGCCTTCCTTTTCTTTCCTCCTCTCATTCTTCATGCTTTCCTTTATTTCCCCCGGCGACCAATTTCCTTCAGGCGGTATATTCCTTCAATTTATATCATTTATCTTCCTGCTGGACTCCTTCTCTTGGTCCGAATTTTCCTTCATCTCACTTCTCTCTTCCGACTGGATTCAAGCCTCATCAGTCAAATCTACTCCTCAGCTCTCCGGCTGGATTTAATTCATTATTTAATTCTTACCCTCCTAACTTTAATTCTCTTGAGTTTTGACACCTTGAGAACTCTTAATCCCTTGATCAAAAAACAATTAAAGTGGATTACTTATGGTTTAATTCTAGGCCACACACCTTTTATTACCCTCTATGTTTTCCCTTTTCTTCTCAATTCAGTGCCGACCAGGGCCGCTGAACTTTCAGTGGTCTTCCTGGCCATTATTCCCTTCGCTTTTGCCTACTCTCTAACCAGCTACCGTCTTCTGGACATTGAAGTCCTTCTTAAAAAAGCCCTGACCTTGATTGCCTCTTATATCGTTTTAACCATTCTCTATTTTTTCGTCAGTTCTCAAACTCAATTATTTTCGGAAAATAAACTCAATGTTTTCATCCTCGGTATCATCGCTATTCTTCTAGGAGGCACTCTTTTTTCTCCTCTTGCCAAACTTTTCCAGTCTCTAATCGACCGCATCTTTTATAAAAAAAGTTATCAATACCGAAAAACCCTCCTTTCTATCTCCCAAGAATTAGCTCGAGAAAGAGACTTAAAAAAACTTTCCCGGTCTTTAGTGGACCTCATCAGCCAGGCTTTGGCGATCAAAGATATCGCTCTCTTTTTGCCTCAAGAAAACAAAGAACATCTTTTGACTGTTTTGGAAGCCAAAGGAAACATGCCAGCTTTGGGTTCAACAATTACCCTGGAGCCCCATCTTTTAGAATATTTAAAAGAGAAAAAGTTTCTTTCCCTCTTACCTTCGGCGGACCAAAAAGAGATTCCATTCAATTACCAAGCCCTCACTCGCCAGGGTATCTACCATCTTTTGCCTTTATTCCTAGAAGGGAGAATAATCGGGGCCTTGGCCATGGGGCGAAAATCAGATAAGAGTTTTCTCAATAGTGAAGATTGGGATCTTCTGCACACCATTTCTCCTTCAGTAGCTCTGGCCCTCGAAAATGCTTATCTTTATAACCAAGTTCAAAAAAGAGCTCTGGAACTGGAGAAACTAAAGGATTACAGTCAAAATATCATCGAAAGTTTGACCGTGGGAGTAGCAGTTCTGGATGAAAGAGGCATCGTCACGGGCTGGAATAGGGTAATGGAACAGCTCTTCCTTATTCCCAAGAACTCGGCTATTGGGCAACGGTTAAGTCAACTCTTAGGCAAAAAAAACTTCCTCTCCATTTTCCCTCCCGATACGCAACACGAATTCCGTCTTTTAAGTGAAGTCTCACTAGAAATGCCAACCGGAGAGAAAAAGATATTTGACATTGCCAAAACACCTCTCCTAGACAATAAAATGCACCCTTATGGCACAGTCATTGTTTTTGAAGATGTTACTGAAAAAATGTCCCTTCAACAACAATTGTTGACTTCTGAAAAACTGGCTTCCATTGGTCTTCTCTCCGCTGGTGTAGCTCATGAAATCAATACTCCCTTGACCGGAATCTCTAGCTATATTCAAATTCTCCAGAAAAAACTCAATGACTCCACTTATCAACCTATCCTCCAAAAAATAGAAAAACAAACTGAAAGAGTGGCTCGAATTGTCAAAAATCTCCTTAATTTTGCCCGGAACCCCGAAACCTCGGCCTTCCAGCCGGTCAATTTAAAAGAAAGTCTAGAAGAAATTTTATCTTTGATAGATTACAAACTCAAAAAAATGAATATCCAGTTAGATCTACACCTCCAGCCAGTGCCTAAAATTTGGGCTCAACAAGAAAGACTCCAACAGGTTTTTATCAATATTATTCTTAATGCTCTTGATGCTATGCCCCAAGGAGGAAAATTAAGTATTCAATTAGAACAGAAAAACAGCCAGGCTATCATTTGCATCAAAGACACCGGCACGGGAATTAAACCTCAGCATCTTCCCCATATTTTTGATCCTTTCTTTACCACTAAAGGTCTAGGTAAAGGTACAGGTTTGGGATTATCCATCAGTTATGCTATTGTTAAAGAACACGGAGGTCAAATTCAAGTCGAAAGCGAAGTCGGCCAAGGAACCTGCTTTACTATTTATCTTCCTTTAAAAGTCCAAAACAAAGGATCTTTAAAATCCGTAATAAACTAGAGGAGAACAATGAAAACTCAGGGCAGAATTCATATAGTTGATGATGAACCTATCATTCATGAGGTTTTAGTTGACCTTCTCTCGCCGGAAGGATATCAATTGGAGATCTCCTCCAGCGGCGAAGAAGCTTTGGAAAAACATCAATCTCAATCCTTCGATTTAATTCTTCTTGATTTACTCATGCCCGGACTCAACGGTCTAGAGGTTCTTAAAGAGATTATTAAACTCGACCCGCTGGCTGTAGTCATTATCATTACTGCTTACGGCTCCATTCAATCGGCTATTGAGGCCATGAAGAACGGTGCCTTTGATTATATTCAGAAACCTTTTAAACATGAAGAGCTTCTTTTGGCTATTAAACGAGGTATTCGGCACCGCCGCCTTCAGGAAGAGAACCTCCGATTAAAAACAGAACTCCATCGAAAATATGATTTTGAGCGAATAATCGGCAAGAGTAAAGCGATGGCTAAAGTCTTTGATCTGATCAAGGCGGCGGCTCCCACCCGGAGCACCATCCTGATTCAAGGAGAAAGCGGTACAGGCAAAGAGTTAGTAGCCAGAGCTATCCATCAAACCAGTGATCGAGCTGATCAACCTTTTATTGTCGTCAACAGTGGTTCCCTTCCCCCGGATCTTTTAGAAAGTCACCTTTTTGGCCATGTCAAAGGGGCCTTCACGGGGGCTGTGACCGAAAAAAAAGGTCTCTTTGAAGCGGCTCATCGGGGCACAATCTTCTTCGACGAAATTTCCTCTCTCAATTTGGAAACTCAGGCTAAGCTTCTTCGGGTAATGCAAAATCGAGAATTCATGCGTCTCGGCGGCACTGAAACCATTCGGGTGGATGTGCGGGTGATTGCCGCCACCAATACTGACCTAGAAACACTTATTCACCAAAAAAAATTCAGAGAGGATTTATATTTCCGATTAAATGTCATCAAAATCGAACTCCCTCCGCTTCGGGAAAGAAAAGAAGATATCCCTCTTCTTGTCCACCATTTCCTGAAAGTCTATAGTGAAGAGAATAACAAAGAAATTCTGGGAATAAAAGATGATGTTTGGGAAGTTTTGGAAAATTACGACTGGCCAGGAAATGTTCGAGAATTGGAAAATGCTATTGAGAGAGCAGTGGTCCTCACTCAATCAAAAATAATTACCAAAGATTTACTCCCCCCGGCCATCCTCCGGAAGCCCTCCCCGGATAAAATTTCCCAAGATCAGCCCGAACTGGGTTTAAAAGAGCTTTTGGAAAATTACCAAAAAAAGGTCATCACTGATGCTCTCCGTCAAGCCAACGGCATTCAAAAGAAAGCAGCCGAATTATTAAAAATAAAACCTACCACTTTAAATGCTATGATTAAGAGATTAAACATTAATCCCCACAATTATTGATTCTTTTTCAGGAAAAAACCGGACCTCAGGAAACCTTCTTGACATAAAATTTACCGGGAATTTCCTCCCAAGGATTAAACTTAATTTTCCGAGGTGGATTATTTAACTTAAAATCCATCTTAATAAACCGCTTATTCACAGGAATAACCTTCACCACCTCTTGCCCATTTTCTTCCCACTTAACACGCAGAGGGAAAGGAAACCAATTTTGAGGCTGGTTCAACTCAACATGCAATTTTGGTGAAGTAAGAACATCTTTTACTGAATAATAAATGTAAACTACCGGCAAATGGTAATCCTCGAACCATTTGTTTCTAAACTCCGGAAGGGGGAAAAACTCCAAATCCTTGAAATAGCGAAAAAAGTCGGCGGTACGAGCCGCTTTATATTTATAATCATTAAAGAATTTTCTCAGGCGGCTGAAAAAGGCTTTCTCCCCCACTAAATCCCTCAACATTAATAAAGCCAAAGTTGATTTGTTGTAGACAATAGTTTGATAGGCTTCAAAATCTAAAAAACTTAATCGAGAGCCCATAGTGATGGGACCTATATGGGCCTTCTCTCTTACTCCTCTTGACATATTCTTAATTATCTGCCGATATGCTTTCTCACCATACTTTTTCTCTAAGTAAAGAAGGGCCGCAAATTGAGCTAAGCCCTCACTTAGCCACTGATCATGATAGGTATCCCAGGATAGAGCCTGGCCCCACCACTGGTGAGCTATTTCGTGAGCCAAAAAATATCCTTTCCACCGAGAGAGATCTACCGGGCTATGGACTTTTAAGAGGCGGCTCCGACCGGGAAAACGCGGTAGTTCATTAAGAATGACAAAAGAAGCTGGACTATGCCCTCCTTTTTGGGGCCACAACCTCTGGACAAGATATAATTTTTCATAAGGAAAAGAACCAAAGACCTGGCTATAAAAATCAATCATCTTTTCCGCTTCCGCCAGCCATTCGCGATGGTAATAGCCTGTATCTGAGGCCTGATAATAAACCACTGGGATTTTTTTTGCCTGTCTTTGACCTCGCTCCTCAAATTTACCCACAATAAAAGAAATGTATTTAATCGGAAAACGAGTCTTATAAGTACAATATTGATGGCCAATTTTCTCCAATTCTTCGACTCTCTCAGTCATGCCTATTTGCCCTCTCTCCACCAAATCACCATTGGAAATACAATTAAACCCTGGAGGGAAGACAGCCCGCAGTTCAACCTGAAAATAATCATCATCCGGTGGGGCGGGATACCAGTAAGAAGACTGACTGAAAAGATGGGTTTCAAATTTGGGAGGAATAAAAATTATTTCATCTTTATATTGGGGTCCCTTAACCACATCACTAGTTAGTTCCTCAGGTTGAATTTTCCCTCGATAAAAAACTTCAAGATAAAAAGGCTGGCCTCTTTTTTGGGGCCTAAGGAGGTATACGTAAAATAACTTCCTCAACCGATCGCGATTAAAAATTAATTCATTCTTCTGCTGATCATAAACCTTCAAGACTTCCAGATCCTGGTGAAATTTAAACTTCAAACTATCTAAGGAATCCACCAGCGGAATGATCTTAATCTGGGCTTTTCCAGAAAGATATGAGTCTTTAGGATTATAATCAATCTCGAGTTTATAGGCATCAATATCAAACATCCGACCAAAAGAAACAAACATTCGCTTTTGACCTTCAGACTCAGGGGAATAGAGATTAACAATTCTCTCGCCCTTCCACTGAAAAAGATTAATTTCTTCTTCGGCAAAAGGAGAAAAAACATAGGTCATAATGCCCGTTTTTTTACCCTCAAATTCAAAAACAACCTCGTCTCCTTGAGGAATAAAAGAGAGAAACTCCGACATTAAAGAATTTTCCACTGTAAAAGAACGCGAATAGTGTCGGGCAAACAAGGAATATGCTTTATTAAGTAAAGAACGAGGGGGCTGCCAATTCTCTCGAGAGGGTTCAATCGAAATATTATTTTTAAAGAAAGAATTAGAAAATCTTAAATAAGCGTACTTTAACTGATCAACCAATCTTTCTTGGCCGAACATCAGCTTGAGATAATGCCGTTCATTGGCCACTCCTGGACTAAATTGGAATTCCCCTGGACCAATAACTAATAAAGCAGTCTCTAATTGGGGCAGATTATCAAAAAAACAGACCGCATTTTCAAAATTAAGTTCCAAATCAGCATGCTTGATCCTAACTGTTTTGGCCAGCTCAACCCGCTCAGCTGGAATTTTTAAGCGATAGAGAATTTTCCGCTCTGGAGAAGTTTCTCTAGCTATAATCTCCCACTGCTTCCCCTGCCACCGAAAATAAAAATTCCAGACATCAATAATAACCGAAACCCGACGAAGAAATAAAATTTTTAACTTTACCTCAGCCTGTTCTCCCTCAACCACAGCTCGAGAAGGAAAAACTTTTATCGACTCTACTTCTTTCTCCCTGAGGAAAGATAAAAAACTTCTTTTTTCCTGCTGCAGAATTTCAGGGGAAAAATATTTCGAGTAGGCCTCACCATCCATTGTTTCCAAAGCAGATTTTATTCCTTTAATTAACTCCGATAATTTGGCGCTATTAGGATATTCCTCTGAGCTGGCTGCCACCCCCCCCAAAAAAAGAAAAAGGAGACAAAAAATAAAAATTCTTCCCATTCTTTTTAATTATAGCATATTTAAAAATTTAACCCCCAAATTTTGCAGCTATTTTATAGTTTTAATATTATTTACCTGGATAATTCATAAAAAAGATCTTTTCCTTCATAAAGTATTGATATATAATACGTTAGAAAAAGAAGAGAGAGGGAATAACCAAAAAAGATTGGACCAATCACCCGCTAAGATTTTTGGCTGTTCTTGGCTCAAATTTTTTTAATTTATGAATAGACCAGGATTTATATATATTTATCAATTTTCTAGTTTGCCGACTAGACAGGAGGTCAGCCAGCAAGTTGCAGAGTTATTTTTCTACAGCTTCTTGTTATTTTGGTAATTATTGGGCATCCCTTTCTTAAGGGGAAGTTCATCGAAATCCTCTTCCCAAGTGACAAAACTGTGGTAAAAAATCTGATCTCCTTCATCAATTCCACGGGTTATTTCCGTAATATGGGAAGAAGTCGCTCCAAAAGCTTTGACTGCGTAAGCAATAGCCTTTTCTGGATCACCAGAATTGCCACAAGTATAAATATCTAGAGCTCCATAGCGATATTCGGGCCACGTGTGAGTGGAAATATGAGATTCAGAAATAACCACCACGCCGCTAACACCATTGGGAGGAAATCGACTGAAAGAAACTGCCCAGACATGGGCTCCGGCTATTTCAGCTGCTTTGACTAAAATTTGCTGAACTTTCTCCACACTGCCAATGACATCAGGATCGCAACCTGAAGCTTCGGCTATATAATGATGGCCTATAGGTGAATGCTCTTGTTTCTTCATCGCCTCTTCTCCTAAAAAATAAAAATGAAGAATTTAATTATCTCAGAACTAAAAACTCTGTCAAGATAATATATTAATCCCTTTTTCCAAATTTATCGTTATTAATAATTTAGCAATTAGTGGTCAGTAATTAATGATTTAGTAATTTAAAAAAAATTATAACAAAATTTTCTTATAATTTCATTTAATTTAATTCTTGTTTTTTACTTTTTAATTTTAGCCGTGGCCACTAAGCAAGGCAATCTTCATTTATCCAACCAGAATCGCCTTTCTTCTTTGACCACATTTAAAACAATATGAGTTACAGTTCTCTCAACATAAGGGAGAGCTAATACTTTCTTAATCATGGAATTCAATTCTTCCCGATTCTGGAAATATCCAATAACAATTGAATCCCATTCCCCGGTAATATCATAAACAGCCATAACTCGGGGATAACGGGCGATTATTTCCTGGGTTTCTATTAATTTCCCTTTTGAGATCCTTAAAGCAATTATGGCAATCAAATCAAAACCAAAATAGCGAGGGTTGATTAAAGGAACATAACCTATGATGGCTCCATTTTCCTCTAATTTTTTTATCCTTCGAATTACAGCTGTGACCGAGGTTTTGGTCTCTCTAGCTATTTCCCGAAAACTCAAGCGGGCATTTTTATTTAAGACATTAATAATCTTTCGGGTAAGCTTATCGACCATTTTATCCTTCATTTAACACATATGTCTTTATTAATTTATAATTTTCAAATAATTATGTCAATAGAATAATTTTTACTTGACATTTATAACAATTATAACTATAAAATTAAAACAAAAATGGAGGTGTGAGATGAAAAAGGAAGTAAGCTCCCCCGGCTATGGGTTTCATAATGAAGAAGAAGTTCTCCGCTTTGTGGCCAATCCCAAGAATAAAGTGGAGTTTATTCGCATAATTTTTCCCGATATTCTCGGCCGCCCCATGGATTTTACTATACCCAAAGATGAATTAGAAAAGGCCTTCCTTAACGGTAAAGGTTTTGACGGATCTTCAGTCGAAGGATTTGTCCGCATTGAAGAAAGTGATTTGGTCATTAAACCAGAAGCAAGTACCTTCCGTCTTCTGCCTTGGGAATACCATGGGTTCTATCCCGAAAATTCCTGGAGAGAAGGGATCATGTTTGGTGACATTCTGACGCCCGAAGGCAAGCCGTATGAAGGCGACTCTCGATATATTCTTAAGAAAGCTTTAGATTATAGCCGCCGTGAATTTGGAATCGATGACTTCATGGTGGGTCCTGAATTAGAATTTTTCCTTTTCCCTTCGGAATTTGAGGCCAAACCTCTTGATCATGGCGGCTATTTTTTTGGAGGCCGTCACGGTGAAATCCGCAAAGAAATTCAGCTTCTCCTTAAAAAAATGGGCATTGCTTCTGAATATGATCACCACGAAGTAGCCAATGGCCAGCATGAAATCGATCTCCGCTATACCAATGCTTTGGAAATGGCTGATATCGGCATGATCTTCAGATATATGGTTAAAAAGGTAGCGCGGATGCACAATTTATACGCCACTTTCATGCCCAAACCTCTTAATGGTCAAAACGGGAGCGGCATGCACGTCCATCAATCACTTTGGAAGGGGGATAAAAACATCTTTTTTGACTATCGAAACGGCTTTCATCTTTCAACTTTCGCTCAACATTACATTGCCGGTTTAATGGTTCACGCTCGGGAAATTGCCCCTGTTCTTTGTCAATGGGTCAATTCCTACAAAAGACTCATTGTGGGATATGAAGCACCCGTCTATATTGCCTGGGGACAGAGAAACCGCTCTGCCTATATTCGAGTGCCGGAATATCAACCCGGTAAAGAAAAAGCCACTCGGATTGAATTAAGAGCCCCTGATCCAGCTTGTAATCTTTACCTCGCCTTCGCCACCATGCTTCGCGCGGGTCTAGAGGGGGTAAAGAAGAAATATCCTCTTCTGCCTCCAGTAGAAGAAAATATTTATCAAATGAGCCCCTCTCGACAAAAAAAATTAAATATTAAAACTCTGCCCCGGAATTTGGAAGAAGGAATTCGCTTGATGGAGAAAAGCCCGCTTCTGAAAGAAACCTTGGGCGATCACCTTTTCCAAAAATTTCTGGCCAACAAAAAATGGGAAATTGATGAATATAAAAAACATGTCTCTAATGAGTTTGATAAACAAGTAAGCGAGTATGAAATCAAAAAATATTTGCCTTTCCTCTAAAAAATCAGCGCTCATCTCCTAGTTAAAAACTAGCTAAAAAATAAAGAATGCTTTTACTTGATAAGCCAAGCACGGCTTTGTTATAAAACAAAGTCATCAATTAAGGATTAATATTTTCATATTCTGCCCAGAGGGCAAAAGCTTAGAGGAGGCCTCATAAAAATTATTAGAAAAAAGATAATTCTGTGTTTTATTTTGGATGAACGACTTCATCTAATCTTTTCGAGCCAAAAAAAAATTTCATTATAAATTTTATCTTCAGACTATTTTTCTATAAGAAAAAATTTATGGAGGAATATCAGTGAATGTCGATACTGAAAGAATTAAAAGCTTAATTGCTAAGTAAAATAATCAAAAACACGCCCTCATTTCCATTCTTCAAGACATTCAGGACGAATACCATTATTTACCTAAAGAAGCCTTAGAAATTGCCTCAAAAACATTGAACATTCCCCTCATTGACATTATCGGTGTAGCCACTTTTTACCGCTCTTTCAGTTTGAAACCAAAAGGAAAACATCAAATTGTTGTTTGTATGGGCACCGCTTTCCATGTCCGAGGTGCTCCTAAAATCCTAGAAGAGTTTGAACGAAAACTAAATATTCCCTGTGGAGAAACAACTCCCGATGGAGAATTTAGTCTCGAATCTGTGGCTTGTTTGGGCTGTTGTGCCATTGGACCCGTAGTGGTTGTTGATGGAAACTATCCCGCCCAAACCACCATCCGCAAAATTGATTCAATCCTCAAGAAATACCAAAAGAAAGAGAAGGACAATGAAGGAAAATAAAAGAATAAGCAATTATGAAAAGTTAAAGGAAATTATCCGCCAGGAAAATCTAAAACGGCAAAAAGACCCGCGAATTATTCTTAAGGTTTCCGCCGGAACGTGTGGTTGAGCCTGGGGAGCAATGGAAATAATTGAAGCTTTAGAAAAAGCTATCCAAAGTAAAAATTTAGAAGAGAAAGTGGCCCTCAAAATTACAGGATGTCATGGATTTTGCGAAGCTGAGCCCAATATCATCATTCACCCTGAGAATATCTTCTACCAAAAACTCCAACCCAAAGATGCCCAGGAGATATTAACCAAAATTATAGAACAAGGCGAAATAATTGAGCGGCTTCTCTATATTGATCCTCAGAACAAAAAGACCTACCCCAAAGAGAAGGAAATTCCTTTTTACACCAAACAAAAGCGAATTGTTCTGGGAGACAACGCTTTGCTCGACCCAACTGATATAACAGATTATTTTGCTTTGGGTGGTTATAGTGCTCTAGGAAAAGTACTCTCTACCATGTCCCCTGAACAAGTAATTGAATCGGTGAAAAAACGGGACTTCGCAGTCGAGGAGGAGCTGGTTTCCCTACTGGAAACAAATGGCAATCTACGCGCCAAACCCAAGGGGAAATAAAATATGTGAGTTGTAACCCCGATGAAGGTGCCCCTGGAGCCTATATGGATCACAACTTGATGGAAGGCAATCACCATCGCGTTTTAGAAGGCATGATTATCGGCGCTTATGCCATTGGAACCCGGGAAGGTTACATTGTTTTACCCGATCCCTTCGACCCGGAAGTAATTGAGGCTTT
>QMPV01000017.1 GCA_003648765.1 Candidatus Aminicenantota bacterium | reverse complement strand
TTACAACTAGGACGAGATTTAAGCAGGCTTTTCAGTGCCCCCGGAGAGAATATCTTCCTGCTAAAATTAACTTATCGATGGAACAGGTGATTCTTTTCATTAACACATAAAACTTATATCCTTGGACTTGAGGAACCGAATTAGGAATATAAGGATGAATAAAATGTTTCTTCTTAGCCACTCTTCACTCCTAAAAAATTAATTAGAGTCTCACTTTTTAAAGTTGTTTAGCGCAGAAATGTTTTCAAAATTTTAAAATAGTTATTGGCAAGATAAAATGTACCGATTATGATCAAATAAAAAATGCCCCTATTGAGAGGAAGAGGAGTAATTAGATTAGAGGGATTGGAATGAAGAGAGAGAAAATAGAAGAAAGATAATACCTTTTCAAGATGAAGGGAGATAGAAATGTATGAAGTGATGGAAAGGGAAAAGATGAAAAGACTTATCCGGCAAGGATATGGGGACAAGTCCCTTGTTTGGCTGCTTAATTTAGACTGCCGAACGGTGAATAAGTAACATTTTCAGGTGAATACCCAGCGGTCAAATCATCATAAAAGCATTTCTAAAACCGTGATGAAAATATGGTGGCTGGTACCCTATTTTGGCCCTGTGGTATTTTCAAGAAAACGGACTAAGATAGGGCCTATCACCATTTTTCCCAGCCCCAGAAAAAATGAAAAAGAAATATTTTGTTGGCCTCCATTTCTTTCTTCTTCGCTAATATTTATTATTCAAGCCTATGGCTATGGGCAAAGCTATCACCGTTTTGGAAATGCTTTTATGATGATTTGGATTGTACTTTACTTGATGATTTTCTCTGTGTATGTTATTTTAAACATAAATGGGGAAGAAAAATTTAATTACCATTTTTTTCCTGTTAATTGTTACTATTTTATCTTTTAGTAATCAAGAAAAACTTAATCCATCAGAACTACCTGAAAAATATCGGAAGTGGCTAGAAGAAGAGGTCGTTTATATCATCACTCCCACTGAAAGAGATGTTTTTCTTCAATTATCCTCAGATCGAGAGCGTAATTTTTTTATTGAGGCTTTCTGGAAACAGCGAGACCCAAATCCAAACACCCCTGAAAATGAATTTAAAGAAGAGCATTACCGCCGGCTCAACTACGCTAATAGATTCTTTGGTCGAGGAACACCCACACCTGGGTGGCGGACAGATATGGGTCGCATCTATATCATTCTTGGCGAGCCTAAAACCATTGAACGTTATGAAAACTTAACTGAAGTTTATCCCACCATCGTCTGGTTCTATCAAGGAATGTCAAAGTACGGCTTGCCAGATTCATTTAACCTGGTTTTTTTTAAAAAATACGGAGCTGGTGATTTCCAACTGTACAGCCCAATTAAAGATGGTCCCCAAAGTCTTCTCGTTCATTATCTAGGAGACCCCAAAGATTATTTGGCCGCTTACCAGCAACTACGCACTATTCAACCTGAACTAGCACATGTCTCATTAAGTCTTCTTCCTGGTGAGCCTCTCCACGGAATAACTCCAACCGTCGCCTCAGATCTCCTTCTGGCTAATATTGAAACTAAGCCTCAAAAAGCAATTAAAGATACCTATGCTGAAAAACTGCTCCGATACAAAGACATCATCGAAGTGGAATATACCGCTAATTACATCGACTCAGAGGCATTAATCCGTATTATTCGAGATCCCTCAGGCCTCTACTACCTCCATTATTTTATTGAGCCAGAAAGACTCTCGGTCTCAGCTACCGACGATACCTATTTCACTACTCTTGAGCTGACGGGAATGGTCACAACTGTTCAGGGAAAAACAGTTTATCAATTTCAACGCAATATCCCCATTCGATTTGACGAAAAAGAAAGAAAGAAAATAGGCAATAAACCTTTTCGGCTTCAAGGTGCCTTTCCTCTTATTGAAGGCAACTTCCAGTTTAGTTTGCTACTTAAAAACAAAATATCCAAAGAGTTTTCTTCCTTCGAGACCAAGGTTAGTGTCCCCCCAACAGAATCACCTAATAATCAAGATGCCTTGATATTAGCTTATACCGCCAAAGAGAAACCTGATAAATCAATCCTTACCAAACCTTTTCAAGTTGGAGAACTGGTGCTTTACCCAGCATCTAGAAATAGTTTTGGAAGTCAAGAAAAACTTTATCTTTTCTTCCCCTTTCCTCAACCTTTCTCAGAAGGAGAAGTTGTTCTCACTCTTTATTCTGCTGGAGACAAACAAATATGGTCGCGAAACAAGCCTCTTGCTGCTTATCAAAACGTAAACATACTGGAAATTATAAATCTTAAGTCTCTTCCCCCTGCTTATTATCAACTAAAGCTTCAGATATTATCACCTAATAATGATCTCCTCTGGGAAGGAAAAGTTCAATTTTCTCTATCCTCCCAACCTACCCTTCCCCGTCCTTTTATCTACTCGGAACCTATTCATCCTCCCCATTCAGCTATGGCGGACTTTATCCTAGGCACTCAATTAGTTAAAACCGGACAACTTCAAAGAGCAGAGCAGTTTTTAAAAAATGCTTTTCTGAAAAATAAGAAATCGATAGTTTTTGCTGAAGGCTGGGCCAGGTGGTTGTTAGATCATCAAAAATATAATGATGTTGTTGAAGTTTTAAAGCCTTTTAAAGAGACCCAGTCTAAGACTCATCGATTTCTTCTTGTTCTTGGGCAAGCTTATCAGAAATTAGGTCAATATGAAGAAGCTATTAGCTGTTATTCTAATTACTTAGAGAAAGAAGGAACCCATATTCAGGCCCTAAATGCCATCGGTCAATGCTACTTGACTTTGGGCCAAAAAGAAAATGCAATCAAGATATTTAAAAAATCCCTAGAACTTGCTCCTGATCAGCCCCAAATCCAAAGGATTCTTAATTCTCTGGAAAAGAAATGAGATAACTTATGAAATGTTATTCAAAAAAAATTTCGGCCTCTTTGTTTTGTTTAGCGAGCCTTAATATTATTTTTGTTGTTGTTCTCTTATTTGGGTGTAGTTCTCTTCAACGAGTTTCAAATGTTTCCCCTGAACATGAAGATTTCCTTTCCAAGGTCAGGTATATCATCACCAAGCAAGAAAAGAAAATCTTTCTTAATCTTCCTCCTGAAAAAAGAGAGGCCTTTATTGAAGAATTTTGGAAAAAGAGAGATCCTGACCCCACGACTGAAATAAATGAATTTAAGGAACAGTATTTCCAGCGAATAGAAGAAGCCAACCATCTTTTCAAAGAAGGCGGTACTCCTGGTTGGCTGCAAGATAGAGGTCGAATTTATATCCTTCTTGGGCCCCCTGAACACAGAGAAAAATACCCGACCGGTTATACATTCTATGGTCGCCCAATGGAAATCTGGTATTATGGACCAGCCTATATTATTTTTATCGATTCTCATTACACAGGAAACTATGAACTTTATCCTCTAAGTGCTCAATTCTTGGCTGAGCTCCTTAAAGCTCAGCTAAACCTTAAACCAGAAGTACCAGATAAACAAGTTGTTCTTGATTTCAAACTAAAAATTGAACAATTTCCCGAAAATAGAATTCAATTCATAATTCGCATCCCTTATGAAAACATCTGGTTTGAAGAAAAAGATGGACTTCTGGTTACTAAATTGAGAGTCAAACTTAATGTTTATAATGAGAATAAGAAAAATTTATGGTCTCTGGACAAAGAATATCCTCTTTCCATCCATCAAGAAAATATAAAGGAAATATTAGGCCAAAAATTCCAGATTATAGGCGAGACAATTTTGAATCCGGGAAAATATACTTTGTCTATTTTCCTCGAAAATACCACTGACGGTCAGACAGTTAAAAAGACAGCTAGGTTTACTCTTAAAACAAAAAAGACTATTTAATTTGAATTAGAAAAAAAAGAGGCTCCCCTCTTTCAGGAGAGCCTCTTTCTAGTTAAGCTTTTCTAGAATCTCCTCTAGAAGATAAACTTAACTCCGAGACGGACTGAAATCGGGCTTTGGAAAGCGTATTCTTTAAGAAAACGAGGATCCGGAGTAGTCCCCTTGCGAGCCATGACTTCTCGGTAATCAAATCCAGCTATAATTTCTTCATCAGACAAATAAACTGTGCTAAGATTAACCAAGTTATAGATTCTTTGGGCGATCCGATTGTTGGTTACATTGCTGATATTAATGTTGAATTGAATTGCATGGCGATCTGTTAGCTTTAAATTGTATTCAGCATAAAGGTCAGCCAACCAGAGGAATGGAGTTCGACCATGGGTAAATCTTCCCTCAGGATAATAACCATCCTGACGGTTAAGTTCGAATTCCACAGATACAGGAGTTCCACTCATAGCATAGGCATTTAGTCCAACTGTTAATCCAAAGTCAAAGCTGTAAGCTCCATAAAATTTAAACTGATGGGGACGATCCGTTGGTAATAATCCCGTTGATTCTTCAGGTTGACCATTGGGAAAACGAGAAGTATAGTGGAGGAACCAGGCATCGAAGTACCTTTCCACGTTGGGATCTTTACGACCATGTTCTTCAGCAGAAGCCAGCCCGGAAAAATTACCCCAGAGTCGGCTCCAAGTGTAATGGAGACCAGCCATCCAATTGTTAGAGAAACGTTTGTCAAATCCGATATCTACTGAATCATAGCGACGTTTAGCTTTAGGGCATTTGATTCCTTCAGGCATCAAGCCTGCGGCTGCAGCTTCAGCATATTTCTGGTTGATCCAATCAGAACCAGGGTTGCCATTATAATAGGTCTCACCTTCAGGCATCTGTACCCCAATATCTTCAATTGCCCAGATAATATGGTTATGGAGATAACGGACAGTTAATGAAATATCAGTAGCTAATTTCTTCTGCAATCCAAAAGTGTACTCCATCTTGCTGTAGGGTTTCATGTCCGGTTGAGTGGTCTCAAAAGAAGGAATTCTCCAGTCCAACGATTCAAAATAAGGAAGACTGGTATCTGGATGATCCCTTTCTCCTAAGGCCGACCAGTCTTGAACCACAAAATCGGGAATTTCGTAATAATGAGCTATCCACTTGAATCCACCATAGGAACCTTCGGCCATGTCAAGTTTCATCACGTCATAGTAAATCCCGAAACTACCAAACACCTTTAAACTAGCATCTCCGAAAACATCGTAGGCAAAACCAAGTCGAGGCGCTAGCTTGTCGGCAAAATCAAAAGAAATAGGTGGCTCGAGAAATTCTGGATGTTCTTTGGCAATTTGGGAGTTAGGATCAACAAAAGAAGGAATATCTTCTTTCTCCGCCCTCACTCCGAAATTGAGAGTAAATCTGTCGGCAATTGTCCAGGAATCTTGAATATAAATAGCATATCGATTACTGTGGATGTCAGCTACTGTCCCTAATGGATCGTAAGCAGCCATGTAGCCGTACTTAGTCTTAACAGTTCCCAGATTTGGAGATTCATAATCTTCGCCCCACCAAAAATACCAGGAATCATAAGGAGCAGCATCAAAAACATCCTGAGCAATGCGGACGAATTGAAAACCAGCTTTAACCTGATGTTCTCCTCCTAGATAGAAGTAATAAGTACCGTCAATAGTGGCACTCATTTTGGTTTGAATATCACGGAGCAATTGATATCTATCTCCACTTGGGTAGTTGTACCAGTATTGAGGCCGAACCATATCCGCAGGAACTCCGGGAATATTGGCATTGGTACGGTAAAAGTAAAATCTTGGTCCTGGAGGCCCAAGTAGATTCTTGGTGTTTGTTCTAAAGTAACCTCCGTAGGCACTGAAGAATAGATTGTCACTAACGATGTAATCGGCTCTGAAAGCTGCCGTCCAACCAGGATAATTGTACCCAGCACCAGCGTAATTGTAATCTGGATTACTTGTTCCTGCCTGGGAGGGAAGAGATCCTCGCCATTGATAGTAATCGGTCGTCCAGCTTAAGCTAGTTCGTAAATTCTTAATCGGCTGAGCAGTCAATTTAATAGAAGCGTTATGCCATTGTCGAGACTGAGTGAATTCAGCATTTTTAGATGGATCAGTAAGGAAAATTCCATCTCGATGAGTAATCCGAAATCGGGGAATATAGCTGGAGAAAAACCAGAGTCGATCTTTGATAAAATAGCCACCTAAAGCAAAGCCTATTTCAAATTGATTCCAGTCATCTTCAGGATAGGCAATGTACTCATATCGAGTGACATCATAAGGAGCAATTCTTAATGATGGCCGAGGTTCTCCATCCAATCTGCTGGAGTTATGATAAAGCAAAATTTCCCCATGGAATTCATTTCCACCGCTCCGGGTGACAACATTTATGACACCCCCCATCGAGCCTCCATATTGGGCTTCATATCCGCTAGATTTAACTTGAACCTCCTCAACAAATTCAAACATGATGTTTTGGCCCGACACACCGTCGTACATAGTGGTTGTGTCAACTCCATCAATAAAATACATATTCTCCGAACTTGAAGCTCCATCAAAGGAAATACCAGCCAATTCACTCTCTTCTTTCACTCCGGGAGCAATTGTGATCACTGAGGTAAAATTTCGTCCCCGAGGAAGTTTGGCAATCATTTCTTTGGAAATTTCATAAGTCGTGGCGCTCTTGCGGATATCAACTAATGGAGCCTCTCCTACAACAGTAACTTCTTCCTCAATAGTAGCCGGTTTCATGGTGATATCCAACCGATAAGTCCGACCAAGCCGAACCTCAACTTCTTCTCTCTTAACAGTTGCAAAACCTGGCAATGAAAATGTAATGGAATAAGTTCCAGGTGGCAGGCGCAACAACCTGAATCTCCCCATCTCGTCAGAGACTGAAGTGGCCACTCCAATCAATGATGGGCTTCTTGCTTCCACTGTGACACCAGGAAGAGGTTCTCCATTCTCATCAGTTATAGTCCCTATTAGCTCTCCTGTTTGTTCTTGAGCCTTACTCACTCCAAAAAACAAAACGCCTATTGCCAATAATGCGATTAAAAATTTTTTCATTTACCCCCCTTTTCTTAAATTAAAACTAAAAATCCGCTCTTTAAACTCAACCCTTTACATTTTTTTGAATATACCAACCTCTCTCTCACCCCCTTTTCTCTTAATTTCATTATTTATACATTGCAAATATCATGCCAGCTTTTTAAAATTTTATAATTATTTTATTTTCTATATGTTATCATATGTTACCTTAAAAGTAGATATTTACTTCATTTAATAAAATTCAAAAATATGTAATGAATCCAAAATATTGTATTTTTGCTTTATTTTAATTCTCTTCATTTTTTTATTTCCCTAAATTTTCGGAGATGGCCTAGAAAGGAAGAAATATAGAAAAAATCACTTCATTTGACAAACTAATTTCCCATAGCCGTTCAGTCACCCGCAACAGATGAAAATAAGGCCAGCCAGAATGACGACCAGGGATAGAGGGGTCTAAACAAGCACCTTGGAAAGAAGAGTCAGGCTGTCTCTTTCCGTTTTGGAGGAAAGATATACCAGCTTTGGGCCCAACTATGATAAAGGACATTAGGCCTAAGAGACTCGGTCGTCATTCTGGCCCTGGTTGAGGTGAAAGGCATGAACAGCTCTATTTTCAAGCTAACTTAATAAATATATTGCCTTAAATTAAAATCACCGGGGAGGAAAGCGAGGTAAAATTTAATTGTTATTATGTTCTGAGGAGGGAATGTATTTGTTTATTAAAATTAATTTAACATCAGGCACGGTTTGAGTTTGATTTGATTTATTTCAATTATTTTAACTTTCCTGATTAGGGATAAAATAGAAGCCCCAAAAAGAAAATTTGGTAACTCAAAATTTATTAACCTGAATAATTCATAAAAAAAGCTTTCTCCTTTCATAACATATTGATATATAATACGTTAGAACAAAAAAGACAAGGAAACAGCCCTGAAAGATTGGAGCACACAATTGCTTCTTTTTAAAAGCATTTCTAAAACCGTGGTGAAGAAATGGTGGCTGGTACCCTATTTTGGCCTGTGGCATTTTCAAGAAAACAGGCTAAGATAGGACCTATCACCATTTTTCCCAGCCCCAGAAAAAATGAAAAAGAAATATTTTGTTGGCCTCCATTTCTTTCTTCTCCGCTAATATTTATAATTCAAGCTAATGGTTATTGGCCAAGCTATCGTGGCTTTGGAAATGCATGCATTGCCAGAAATGTCATGCTTAGTCCGAAATTTATTAGATTAAACGGCCGACAAATGATATTCAATTAAACGCAAAGTAAACAAAAAGTAAATAAATTAAATGATACTCTTAGATAAGGTCATAATCCAATTAGGAGGCAGGCATGGATTTAGCAATCAAAGAAAAATTCATGAAACTCTGGAAAAAGTATTTTAATAATGCCGAGCTGCCGCTTGTATTTTACTACAGTCACACCGGAGAAGAAGCGGAACAAGTTAAACCGGGCTCGCTCTCAAGGTGTTTGGTTGGAGCCCTGGAAGAAGTCAGAAACGGACGCTCCTTAAGCTTTAACTCTGACTCAATAAGATGCCCGGGTGGCAAAAGGTATACCGGCTTTGCTGAAAAAATAAGACCTGACTTTGAGTACTTTCTCTCTTACGGAATCCCAAACAAGGTAGAAGGGGAACGCTACAAGAAATCTCTGGAATTAGTCAGAGAAATCGTCAAAAATTGGCCTGCTTTTAAAGCCCCTAAAGCATTCATCGTATTTAAAAGATGGGACAAGCTGAAAGAAGAAGATAATCCAGAAGTAGTTATTTTTTTCGCCCAGCCTGACGTGTTAGCTGGCCTTTTCACTCTGGCCAATTTTGATGAATCCAATCCAGAGGGAGTTTTCACTCCAATGGGCTCGGGTTGCTCTTCCATCATAACCTACCCATACCTGGAGAAAGATTCGCCGCATCCCCGAGGGGTTATCGGGATGTTCGACCCTTCAGCCCGGCCATATGTGCCCATGAATATGCTTACTTTCTCTGTTCCCATGAAAAAAATGGTAACAATGATGGATAACATGGAAGAAAGCTTCCTTATTACCAACACCTGGAAGGCGCTTCAGAGAAGAATATATTAAGAAGCATAATAATCTAACCTGGATAATTCATAAAAAAAGCTGTTTCCTTTCTTAACGTATTGATATATAATACGTTAGAACAAATAAAACAAGGAAATAGCCCTGAAAGATTGGAGCAAACAATTGCTTCTTTTTAAAGGCATTGCTGGAAAAAAAATTGAAGCTGATTTCAACGGTGGAGAGATCCGCTCCGATGCCGGAGTTCTTTTCCTCAGGGAGGCTGAAGAAAAGTCTATCTTTATGAGAGAAAATCATCACAATTATGCAGAAAACATAACTCTTAGTATTGCCTTAAAATCAAATTCACTCATGTGTCTACCTTTTTGGCTGTTCTTGAATCAATCTTTTTTCGCTTTTCCAATTTATGAATAGATCAGGTTAAAAAATGCTTAAATAATGAGGATAAAAAATGGCTGGAATCAAGAACTTAGATAAGCTTTTAAAGAAAATGAATCCCAGTTTAAGTCCTGAAGAATATGTATTTTGCACCATTGATGAAGGTAAACTCGATCCTCATCAACTAAATCCCCTGTTGATATTTAGAGAGAAAGAAGGAATTACTTTAATTGTCGAGAAACACATAGCTGAGGCTAATAATCTTTCTTATTCTGGCCCCTGGTCCATGATAACACTAAACGTCCATTCAGATCTCGAAGCTGTTGGCTTTCTGGCTAAAATAACTTCAGCGCTAGCCGCCGCCGGGATAAGCGTCAATGTGGTTTCCGCCTATTATCATGATCACTTATTTGTGCCTTTCCCTCTGGCCTTAAAAGCCCTGGAAATTATTAAGGGGATATCAGAAGTATAACCAGAGCGACTGATGATGGGCAATTTAAAGTTCCGAAAAAGTGGTTTAAAACTCCGCTAGATAATCCAGTTCTTCATTTTCGACCTTCAATTCCCACACTATTCCCCAGGTTTTAAACTCTCCTAGATAATCCATTTCTCAACGTGAAAAGAATAACCACCCCAGGCCAAGGCTTTTAAAACTCTAATAGATAATCCATTTCGCTTCTGGGACCCACCAAGCTTTAGGGGATGGACGGTCCACCTGGCCTCCAAACTGATTGCTTCCGGTTATCTTTTCGGTATCTCCTGACCTGACCTCCGCCCCAAGAAAAACTGGGGACACAATACATATTTACCTATTTTTTGAGTTTGTCTCTAATTAATCAAGGGCTCCTATTATTGCTATTATTTCGAATATAAATAGACTCATCATCAAGAACTTAATCCCCTATTTTTTAATTTTTTTAACCGGATAGGGGGGATGCGGAGGAATTTCTACCGGTTCCTTTTTAATCAGCTCTTTCAAGAAAGCAATGGCTCTTTCGAGCTGAGCATCCCGTCCTTGAAAAGTCTCATAAGGCAGATTATCAACCACAATATCTGGTTCCACCCCATGGCCTTCGATTAACCATTCTCTCTCGGGACCATAAACTCCAAATTCAGCTGCGGTGGCGATACCACGATCCACCAGCCGGTTACTCGAAGTCAACCAGATTTCTCCTCCCCAAGTGCGAACTCCGATAACCTTTCCCAATCCTAAACGGCGAAAGCCCTCAGTAAAAGCTTCACCATCGGAGGCGGTGAATTCATTGCATAACACAACCATATGGCCGCGGAAAGCATACTGCATGTTCCAGTAGGGATTACCTACTCTCGGCTGCCAGTAAAACCAGGCTTTGCGCAACAGTTTTTCCAGTATCCAAGAGTCGATATTGCCTCCCCGGTTATGGCGCACATCAATAATCAAGCCTTTGCGATTGAAAACTGGGTAAAAATTCTTAACCCATTCGGTATAATTGTTGCCGCCCATGGCCCGAAGATGAACATAACCCACTTCCCCTGAAGTTTCCTCCTCCACCTTTAGTCGGCGCGTATATTCCCACTCGCTGTAACGGAGGTCGGCCTCTGCGGAAAGAGTAATCGGGTAAACAATTTCCTTATACCGCTGACCCTTACTATCTTTTAACTCTAAAAGCACCTGCGTCCCGGCTGTATGCCGCAGGAGAAGACTAGGATGGTCAACTGAGAGGGTCGAGCGCCCATTTATCGTCACGATGACATCCCCTTCTTTAATTTTTAATCCGGGCCGGGCTAAAGGCGAAAATTTTTCCGGGTATTCGGGGTCGGTGCGGTAAATATGCTCAATCCGCCATCCTCCAGCAGCCTCATCTTTAACCAGTCTGGCCCCTAACGACCCAGGCAAAATGTTATCGGGAGGACGCCTGATATCCCCTCCCCGGACAAAGGTATGAAGAGCCGAGAGCTCGCCAACTAAATGGGCGATCAGGTCATTAAGCTCCTGTCGGTCACTGACTCGCTCAAGGTAAGGCAAATGACGCTTGAGCAATCCTTCATAATCCACTCCGTGGAGATTACGGTCATAGAAATAATCTCTTTCCATACGCCAGGCATCGATAAACATCTGCCGCCATTCCGAGCGGGGGTCAATCGAAAATTGCCACTGGGAAAGGTCAACCTTTTTGTCAGCTAAAGATGCTGGTTTCCTGGGTGCCGCATCAATCACATAAAATTCAGCCTCCTTCTGGACCATTATTTTTCTACCGGAAGCTGAAAGTTCGAAACGGCGCACCCCCTCAACCAAAGTCACCACTTTAGGCCGACGATTAGTAATCGTCATTGCTTTTAGCTTTGGACGGCCAGCCGCTCTTGACTCCCGATCGATAAAAAACAGAGCTTTTCGCCCTACCGTTAAACTCGAATACACACTCGGCGGCAGAGGCACTTCAAAAACTCGATCTTGAAGGCCCTGATAATTGATTTCAACGCGGGTTTCTTTAGAAGCCCGGTTCTTACTGCCTGAAGTCCTGGTTGCGTTTGATAATCTTGCCGAGGAAGGAGAAGGCATAGCTTTTTCACCGTTTTTATTAGTCTCTTTGGCCTCGGCCAATAATTCATTCTCAGGCGTCCAGGGAAAAACGTCTTTCCCGGTAAGGCCGAGGGCATAAATTTTGGTTGTGCGGTCAAAGTAAGGCTCAGGCTGGCGGGGCCCCCAAGGACTGCCGACTACCGAGCGAAAATAACGATCGGAGAGAAAATAAAGCCATTTGCCATCTGGACTCCAGGCGGGGTTGTAGCAGTCAACGCGATCACTGGTTACAGCTGTTATCTTTCCATTTCCAATTTCAAGAATTTTTATCTGTAAAAATTGATTATCAGCTGCCTCCACAAAAGCCAGAAAGCGACTATCAGGCGACCAGGCTAAATCCTGAAACATGTCATTCTGATTGGCGGCCACCCTTGTTAACTTTTTCGCCCTCAGGTCAGCTACCCAGAGCTGGTAGTTTTTATCAGCAAAGGCGAGCCATCGTCCATCAGGTGAGGGAAGGCCATCAAACCGAATAACTTGGGCGCCGGTCGTTAATTGTTCTATCTTTCCCAAACCATCAGCTGGTGACCGGTAAAATTCCCATTCCCCTGTCTGGTCATTCAGGAGCATGAGATTTTTTTCATCAGGGAAAAACCGAGCAGACCGGTGACGAATGCCTTCTTTATAACTAATCCTCACCCAGCGCCCGTCTCCCACCGGGGCGACAAAAACGTTACCCCGGGAGACAAAAACCAACCGGTCTCCCTCTGGAGAAATGTGGGCCGAAGTAAGGTAATCTACGGGTTTTTTTATCCATTTTTCGCGCATCTGGTCAAAATCAGAAGGAATGACTATTTCCAAAGGATAATCCTCCTCCTTCTCAATATCATAAATGCGCAGGTCCGCCACTAACTGATAAACAATCCGACCGTCGTGGAGCGAAGGAGAGCTAACATCGTAGCCTTCGTGAAAAGTTAATTGTTTCAAGTCCGAACCATCCAGGTTCATCGACCATAAGTTCATCGTCCCGCTTCGGTCACTGACAAAATAAATTCTATTCTTCCACAGCATCGGATTTTTGCTCGTCCCCGGATAATCACCGGTTAAGGGTACGGCCTCACTGCGATGGGCCAAATCGAATTTCCAGAGGTTTTGGACCGTGCCTCCTTTATAACGTTTGGTATAACTTCCCTGGAAAGGAAGGCGGGTAAAAATAAGCAGCTTTTCATCAGGGGTAAAACAACCTTCAGCTGCCTGAGCTAAGGGGATGAGAGTTTCTTCGTTGGTCGCCGGATCTAATACTACAAGTTGGATATTAGGGAGGGTAGAGTATTTCTGAGTGGCATAAATTATTTTCCCGGTCGGAGTCCAGCCGACTACTCGGGAAGTTTGGCCAGTAAAAGTCCTTCTCTTCGGTAGACCTCCCTCAAGGGGCATGGTATATACTTCGGTTGGCCCCTCGTATTGGGCAGAAAAGGCCAGTGTTTTCCCGTCTGGTGAGATAGCCGGATGCGACTCTTCCCCCTGGTGAGTAGTTAGACGGCGAGCCAGCCCACCTTTAATACTTACCGACCACAGGTCGCCTTCGGAGACAAACACCACCAAGTCACCATGGATAGCAGGAAAGCGATAATAACCTTTTCTTCCCTGAGCTCGAATTACCGGTGGCAAGAGCAAAAAGGCAGTTAAAAAAACAATAAAAAATACCCCCAGATAACAGTTCTTTCCTTTGGTCAGTGAATCAGACATCTTCCCTCCTTAAGGTGGAAATAAAAAAAATAATAAATGATATTTATCCTCTCTTATAAGCCCATTAAGGCTAAATTTTATTATGGTCTTTAACTCTAAGAATTCAAGAAAAAATAATTAAATATTCTGTTATTTGCGGTCGAAGAAAGGATTTTTACCGCTGGCACTGAGAGGAATTCCATAGATGATTTTAACCTCTGGTCCCAGAATGCCCATCTCTAGAGCCGCTTGTCCTACGGTATACATGACGCGGTTATCAACCCGATGCTCCATGGCCACACTGACAGCCGAACCAATAGCTATCCCTAAGTCACCGGTATTAAACGCGCAAGGATGGTCTGGATACTGATTCTTTTCATCGCAATTTTTAAATCCACACATCCCACAGGGAGAGAGATTCATGGGGTTTATCTTGGTGCCGATGAGAACCATCGCCGAGGCCTGGAGGATATTTTCGGCATCGCGCTGAAAGAAGGCGGGGACATTCTCCCGCTGAGCCATTTCTTTTAATTTGTCTGAAATTTCTTTGATTCCCTCTTTCTTAACCAGAGCGATAACTAAATTATCAACACCTTTACCTTTAGGAGCCGTGCGGGCAGCTATCATCATTTTTTTGGCTACCTCCAGGATGGCTTCTTTCCGTATTTCCTCTTCAAAATAAAGCTTCATCTCTATTTACTCCTTTTAATCTTAACGCTTGGAGAGTATCTTAGGTCCAAGCGTAGCCAGAATTTGGCTCGAGACGACTCCAATAAGCAGTTATCGGCCTTCTTATGTTATGAGCTGGATGAACACTCTTTTCATTTATTTTTTGGAACTCTGGATTTATCCACCGCATCTCACCCCTTATGGATTCAACCCTCAACTTAATTCATCGGTGTTCTTGCTTATCTCTAGTTCACCTAGAAGACTATTCCACCAATTACAGATTAATCGAAGAACGGGCGGACAAAAGTTTTTAAACATAATTGAGTTTTCGGCTCCACTAGTAAAACCAGAACCTACCAACCTAATTTCGGGCGTCAAGGCGGGAAAGATGGTAAAACAGGAGGCGTGGTTTTGTCAAATTTATGCCTTCCATCTTCCTTCAGGTGAAGAGTCTAACTAACCTGGATAATTCATAAAAAGAAACAATTTCCTTCATAACGTATTGATATATAATATGTTAGAAAATAAAGAAAGAGGGAACAGTCGTAAAAAAGATGGGTCCATTCGCCAGTCAAGATTTTTGGTTAATTTTTTATAAGAGGAACTTATTCAGATGCCCTCTTTAGGTCAAATCAGGTACTCATTATTGTGATGAACCTGATTTTTAAAATTTATGAATAGACCTGGTTTACTTTTTTGGTTCATCGCAATAATGGATACCTGAGCTTAGAAAGAGAAACTTTATCCAGAGTGACTTAAGTTAAAAGCAAAGATATAGGTGATGTACCTCGTAATCTTGTCTCATGCGTTTGCCCTGGAGCAATGCTGTCATTTAAAGCCGGATATGGAGTCAAACGAAGGATCTGTGGATATGGTGAGCTGAACTATTTCTTAATAAATATTTTAAACTATTAGGTATTCATTTTTGCGATGAATCACTTTTTTTTTGAGTTTTTCTTGATTATAGAATTTATAAATAATAAAAAAGAGAAAGGGCTGTGAAAATGGTAAACAAAAAGTCATCTTTTAATTTAAAATCAGTAAGCCGACGAACTTTCCTTAAGCATACAGGAATAGTTCTCTCGGCACTAGCTACAGGCTCCATCTGGAGCTGCCGGGCGGTCGAGCGACTCCCCAATTTCATCATCATCTTTACTGACGACCAAGGCTACGCCGATGTGGGCTGTTACGGAGCCATAGGTTTTGAGACGCCGAATCTGGATCGAATGGCTGAAGAAGGACTGCGGTTTACCAGTTTTTATGTGAGTGAAGCTGTCTGCAGTGCTTCTCGCGCCTCCTTACTTACCGGGTGTTATGCGCAGCGCCTCAGCATCCGCGGGGCCTTGATGCCTCACTCTAAGGTTGGACTTAATCCCGAAGAAGAAACGATTGCCGAGCTCCTTAAGAAGCGAGGCTATGCCACCGGGATGGTTGGCAAATGGCATCTCGGCAATTTTACCGAGTTTTTCCCCGTTCATCACGGGTTTGACGAATATTATGGTTTGGCTTATTCCAACGATATGTGGCCTTATGATTATTTTGGGAAGAGGACTGACGAGCGCAAGGCCTTTATTTATCCTCCCTTACGCCTGGTGGAGAATGACCGGCCTACCGATGAAGTGGTCGATTCGCTCGAAGACCAGGGATTTTTGACCCAGAAATACACCCGGCGAGCAGTGAGCTTTATTAAAAAACATCGCAATAAGCCATTTTTTCTGTATTTAGCGCACAGCATGCCCCATACACCTATCAATGCTTCGCCAGCCTTCCGTGGGACAAGCCGTCAGGGACTTTATGGTGATGTCATCCAGGAAATTGACTGGTCGGTAGGTGAGATCCTCAAGACCCTGGAGGCGTTGGGATTGGATGATAACACTCTGGTAATTTTTACTTCCGATAATGGCCCCTGGCGTAACTTCGGCAATCATGCAGGCTCGCCGGGACCATTTAGGGAAGGAAAAGGCACTGCCTGGGAAGGCGGTGTTCGGGTGCCCTGTCTGATGCGTTGGCCGGGTAAAATTCCTGCGGGTCAGGTGACGGACGAGCTGGCTTCCACCCTCGATATTTTGCCTACCCTCTGCACCCTGGCCGGAGCGCCCCTTCCTCAGCGCAAAATCGATGGAGTTGACCTCAGTGATTTTATTCTCGGTCAAACACCGAAATCTCCTCGGGAGGAATTTTATTATTTTTACACCGGGGAATTACGAGCGGTACGACGGGGGAAATGGAAATTGGTTTTCCCTCACCGTTACCGCTCTTATGAAATAGTGGAACCAGGGATGAATGGCCAACCCGGTCCTTATGGTTACCAGACCTGCGGATTAGAACTCTACAATCTCCAAGATGATCCGAGAGAACGCCACGATGTGGCGGCTTCTCACCCTGAAGTTGTCGCTGAATTAAAAGATCTTGCCCAACACGTGCGGTTAGAATTAGGCGACTCGCTAACTGGAATGAAAGGGAAGGCAGTTCGTCCACCTGGACGAAGGATCATTCGCCCGGCCCAGGCAATTGCCAATTTGGCTGTAGGAAAAAAAATTATCTTGGCTTTTGACCCTGATTCCAAGTATTTTGCCTCGGGCGCTCAAACTTTGATCGATAGTCAATTGGATAGCGATGATTTCCATGATGGCCATTGGCTGGGATTTCATGGTCATGACCTGGAGGCAGTTATTGACCTGGGAGAGATGATGTCCATCAGAAAGATTGCCCTTAGTTTGCTTGAGGACCAGATTGCCTGGATTTTCTATCCTCCGGAGATAGAATTTGCTGTCTCAGATGATGGTCAAGATTTTCAGATTGTCGGCCACCAAAAGATTAAGGTAGAACCTCGGCGCCAGTCCTCAGTGAAAATTGTTGAGCAACAGCTTAGCCAGAAGGCCCGATTCATCCGAGTTCGGGCTAAAAATGTCGGAGAATGTCCTGCCTGGCACCCAGGTCATGGTCAGAAAGCTTGGCTTTTCGTAGATGAGATCATCATCCAGTAAAAATTTGAGTTTGTCCCAAAAGGACATGAAAGGTCCTTGGCTGAAACAAGTTATCCAGGTTGGGGGAAGAGTTTAAAGTAGAGGGCAATGAGTTTTTTCAGCTGCATTAACGGAAACAAGACTACTAACTTCGATATTTTTCTCTCCTTGCAGAGCTTCCGGTATGATGTCATACCCAGTGTGGAGTGATGACCTCTGGTATTATTTATGAACTCCCATCTCAGGGCTCCGAAGGAAAACTCCTTTAAGTCCGCACAGCGCTCTCTCTGCGGGATATAGAACTCATTGTCATCGCTTTGATGGGAGCGTTTCACAAAAGCCTGATACTCTTTCTTCCCCTTGGGTATATGAATAAATTCTGCCCTGAGAGGGACGACAACCGTGATTACAGCCCGCTTTGCTAAGGCTAATGTTTATGCTCTCCTGGGCATGAAAGAAGAAGCGCTGCAAACCATCGAGGATGGTATCTCCCAAGGAATAGAAAAATTTGGGGAGCATCTGTTTCCTTATCTCTATTTGATCCATAATCCCTGTTTTGTGACTCTTCAAAAAGAGGAGCGCCTGGCCGCTATATTGGCGCAAGAGAAACAGAGATACAACCGATATCTTCAGTCACTGAAGATGTTTAATAAAAATTAGGAGGCAATAGGTGAGAATGAATTTAACCGGAGCCATTCTCGAGAGTGAGGCCTTGGAGTCGTTAAGAAGACAACTGGAACAAGATCAGGAAAAGCTTTATCTCTTTTTTCAAAAGAGAGAGTTTAAGGCCTTGGCGGGGTCTATCGGCTCTTTTTTTATTTTTGTCGAACCCGAAGGAAGGGTGTTAAACCATCAGGAGGGGATAGAACGTTATTTTTCTCATTTAGCTCAGGGTGGCGGGCGCACTATTCAATTTGAGCCGAGCCACGTTCATGTGGTTGAAGTGGAAGGAAAAGAACACAACTATATGACCTACATCATCTGGAAGTTTTCTTACGATGAAGGCAAAGGAGACCCGGTGGGGAGCTGGGCTGGGGTAAGCCGACACCGTTTTAATTGTCAGTGGGAAACACCTTAAATTTATTAGCTTAGTAAGTGGAAGTTGGATTGGGCTAGCTTTATTTAGATTGTTATGCTAGTAGTTAATGGCAAGTATCTTTTCCTTTGAAAAACTTTTAAAGCCAATTGAAGTAATTGTAAGGCGTGCTCACTTTTCCATTTTTCTATTCACTAAAATATGAATACCCGAGGATCGTTAAGGTTAATAAACCCCCTTCTAAGAATCTGAATAATTCCTTCTTACAAATATACTCAAAAAGCGAGGCCAGTTCATATTCATAAACACCTGGCTCAGTCGCCTTCATCATCTCAAGGTGGACCTTTACTCCGATTCTAGCAGCCTTGCTAAGTAAATTTTTCCGCCTCTCTTTTAACTATCTTTTAATATTTTCCCGACCTTTCATTCCTTGCTACCACCCTTGATAACTCATTCTCCAATGCTAATTTAAGGACCCAAGAAAAGAGTGATATTCTCATAAAAGATCAAGATTAATACAGGTCCGATCCTTTTTTACCATAATTTTCTTGACATTTCATTAAAAATGTTACATTTTAAAGTTAAGATGACGAAATCAGTATCTTTATATAATTTTAGTAAACTTCTTCACCTAGTTGCCAAAAGCAAAAAAGCTACTCAGTTAGTAGAGTCAGCCGAGAAATTATTCCTCCGCTTCGGGCTGGAGAAAGTCACGGTTGAAGAGATTTGCCAGACTGCCCAAGTAAGTAAAATGACTTTTTACCGCTATTTCCAGAACAAAATTCATCTTTTTCTTTTTATCATTAATCGAATCATGACTCGCGCCGAAAAGAAATATTATGAAATCATGGCTCAAGATGTCGACTACAAGGAAAAAGCACGGCAGATTGTCCAGATGAAAATTGAGACTAGCCAGGATTTCAGTTACCAAATGCTCAAGGATTATTTAAATAGCCCCTACCCCAATATAAAAAAATTCATCAACCAAAAAACCTCGGAATATTTCCATCTTTTCCTTAAAGACTTCCATAAGGCTCAGCAAAGAGGCGAGATCAGAAAAAACATAAAGCCTGAATTTATCCTTTACATCTTGAATCGGCTCGGCGACTTCGTAGGAGATGAGAATCTTCTTCAACACTATGCCTCGCCTCAGGAACTAACCGAAGAACTGACCAACTTCTTCTTCTTCGGCATCCTCCCCGCTAATCCTATCGCCTCACCTCCCGAAAACTCTTCCTCCAGCGGTCGCCAAGAGGCTAAACATCCCCCTTCACCTTCATCCGCCGGAAAACAACCTTCCGCCGTTCATCAAACTCAAAAAAATTCCTCCTCCAGAGTTAAAAAATGATGATCTTACAATTCACCAAGCGACCCGTCATTTCACATTTTTTCAGCACTCTCCTAGGGCCGATATACATATGTCTGTTCCTTGCGCTCACTACCCAGCTTCCCGGTTATCCCTTATCGCCTCAACCTTCCCCTCTCGCCTTAATAATGCCTCCTTCTCCGTCTGCGGCTTCAGCTTTTAATCCGCCGTTACCACCAAAATCATCCAGCCCTTCTTTCCACTTTAACTTCAGTGGTTTATCCCTCGCCTGGTGTTCTTTAAACCACAGCTCATCCGAAAATTTTCAGTTTGGAATTCGCTCTCTGCCTGAAATTCTTCTAAATAAATCCCTCTCTTCTTCCTGGCAATTAGACCTCGATTTATCCTTAGACGCCCAGGGATCATTTCGCACCACCGCAAAGACAGAATCTTCCTCCTCTGCCCGAGCTCGCCTTTACCGGTGCTGGCTGCGGCTCTCTCAGCACCGTTTTGAAGCTCGGCTGGGACTGCAAAAAATTAACTTTGGCTCTGCAGTGCTTTTTCGGCCTTTGATGTGGTTTGATCAACTTGACCCCAGGGATCCTCTTCAGCTTACCCGCGGAGTATACGGCCTGCTTTTCCGCTATTACTTCCCCGACAACACTAATTCCTGGCTCTGGGTTCTTTATGGCAATGATGACCTTAAAGGCTGGGAAATCTTGCCCACCGCTACCAAGAGTTTTGAATATGGTGGCCGCCTTCAATTCCCTCTCCCGAAAGGAGAAGGAGGGGTGAGTTTTCACCACCGCCGAGTTAAACCTTTCCCCTCCGCGCTCATTGCTGGCTCACCGCCCTTATCCCCAGTTCCCGAGAATCGTCTTGGTTTTGATGGTCGTTGGGATGTAGGCGTTGGCTTGTGGATTGAGGCTAGTCTCAGCCATCAAGCCAATGATTGGCTTCTTTATCGCTGGAAAAAATCATTTTCTCTTGGGAGCGACTATACTTTTGACCTCGGACATGGACTCTACATAGTGGGTGAATATTTTGAGTTTCAAGCGAGTCGAGACTTTTTCTCTCGAGAGGATAGCCAACGCTTTCTAGGCATGATGATGAGCTATCCCCTGACTCTTCAAGATTCATTAAAAGTCATTTTTTTCTATGACCTGGAAAAAAATGACGCTTATAATTTTTTATACTGGCAAAAATCACTCCAAGATTGGAGCTTTTTCCTGATGATTTTTTGGAATCCGACTGATTTCAGTGTCTTTAGAAAAGAAAGCGATTCTTTAACCTTGGCTGGAAAAGGCTTCCAAGTGATGGGCGTTTTTTATTTTTAGTTATTCAGTAACAGAGGTTTTAGTTAAAGATGAAAGTATTTAAGCTACTTAAAACGACGTTCAACAAAAAAGGAGAAACTCTTTCAGTATTTTTTAGACCTAGGATTCATTTTACTAATGAGTATTTAATTAAGAAAAAAAGGGGGCCAAATCCAGTTTTTTCTCGTTTAAAAGCTGGCCGAGAGGATAGTAACAATAGGCGGAAAAAGAGGCCAACCTATCCCCTTTTTCCCATCCCTACTGATATTAAAAGCTTAATTAAATTCCAAGCCCTCACTATGGTGACGAGCCATGAGGGGAGGAGGGGCATCACGCCTAGACCAATTGCTTTTAAGAGGTTGATTAAGGAGGCAAATCGATGGAAAACAACCGGTTAATCTTAACCCAGAAATTGACCAAGATATATTCCATGGGTCAACACCAACTCTATGCCTTAAAGGAGGTTGATCTTAGTTTTGGGCCAGGCGAATTTGCTGGTCTGGTGGGACCCTCTGGATCGGGAAAAACTACTTTCCTTAATATTGTGGGCTCTCTAGATATCCCTTCTAAAGGAAAGGTTGAGGTTCTGGGCCGCCAGATTGAAACACTAAGCCACAAGCAAGCTGCCGAACTGCGAAAAAGACACATCGGCTTTATTTTTCAGACTTTTAATCTTCTGCCTGTGTATACCGTCTTTGAAAATGTTGAGTTTCCTCTTATTCTCTTGGGAGTTCCGGCCTCTGAACGTCGCCAAAGGGTTATGGAAGCTTTAGAATGGGTAAAATTGGCTGACCGGGCCAACTCCCGGCCGTCTCAACTCTCGGGAGGGGAATGCCAACGAGTAGCCATTGCCCGGGCTATTGTCAAAAAACCGGCTTTGATCTTAGCTGATGAACCAACGGCCAACCTTGATGCTCAAAATTCCCATAATATCCTTCAAATCATGGTTCGGTTAAACCAAGAACTGGGAACTACTTTTATTTTTGCTACCCACGATGAGAAAGTCATTGGCTATTTAAAGAGAAAAATAACCTTGGTGGATGGGAAGGTCACTAAAGATGAAATATTCTCTTCCCCACCAGTCATGGAGGGCCACCATGAGTCTCCTTAAGCTAGCTTTGCGAAACCTCCTGGGAGCAAGACTCAGAACATGGTTGAATGTTATCGTTTTATCATTTGCCTTTGTCGCCATCATTGGTCTCCAAGGCGTCTACGAAGGCATGAATCGCCAAGCCATGCAAGCTGAAATTGACGCCGAATATGGAGGAGGGCAATTCTGGCATCCGGAATATAACCCTTATGACCCCTTAACTCTCCAGCAAGCTCACGGCTCTCCACCTGAGAAACTTCAGGCAATGATTGATAATGGGCTGGCGACCCCCATCTTAATCCTTCAAGGCACTGCCTATCCCCAGGGCCGTTTCTATCCAGTGTTACTTAAAGGCATTGACCCCAATCAAAAAATATTAACCATGCCTTCTTTTGTCTTGAAAAACCATGAAGCAGAATTACCAGCTCTAATTGGGGAGCGAATGGCTGATTCATTAAAACTAAAGGTTGGAGATACAGTTACTCTCAGGTGGCGAGACGTCAATGGAACTTTCGATGCTCGCGAGGCCAGTATTGTCCATGTCATGAGGACAACTGTTCAAGCCATTGACCAAGGCCAGATCTGGTTACCCTTGCCCCGACTTCAACAACTCACCGGCATGAATAAAGAAGCAACATTAGTTGTTCTCGATAAAGATGTAAAAAATATTCCCGAAAATACAGGCTGGGTCTTCAAAGACCAAAAAACGCTCCTTCGTGACATTCAGGAGTTGGTCAAAACCAAAACCGTTGGTTCCTCTATTCTCTATATTATCCTCATGCTGCTCGCGATGTTGGCTATTTTCGATACTCAAGTCCTTTCTATCTGGCGGCGTCGGAAAGAGATCGGCACATTAATGGCCTTAGGGATGACCAGGTGGTCAGTGGTGAAATTGTTTACGCTCGAAGGTGCTCTCCATGGAATTTTAGCAACCCTGGTGGGTGCAATTTATGGTCTTCCTCTGCTAACTTTATTTGCTCGAAAAGGTTGGGGAATGCCGGAAGCGGTAGACAGTTATGGGTTTGCTATTGGCGAGAGGATTTATCCTATCTACAGTGGGGGGCTCATTCTTGGCACTGCCCTTCTCGTGTTAATAGTCACCACTCTTGTGAGCTTTTTACCCACCCGGCGCATCGCCAAAATGAAACCAACAGAAGCTTTACGGGGGAGATTCCAATGATTAGATTTTTGTTAAAAGGTATTCTCCGCGATCGTTCTCGTAGTTTATTACCCTTCTTGACAATTTGCTTTGGAGTAATGCTCACCGTTGTCCTCTATTCTTGGATGAAGGGAGCTGAAGCGAATATTGCGGAATCAAGTGCTCGCTTTGATTATGGTCATTTAAAAATCATGACTCGAGCTTATGCTGAGGAGGCTGAACTTATTCCCAACGAACTGGCCTTGGTAGGAGTTAGTGAGCTGATGGCCAAGCTAGCCAAAGACTTTCCTCAAATAGAATGGACTCCTCGCATTAAATTCGGAGGGCTTCTCGATCTTCCAGACGAAAAAGGCGAAACTTTAGTTCAGGCTCCCATCTCAGGCCTAGCTGTTAACTTGCTCAATCCCCCCACCCCAGAAAAAGACATACTTAATCTTGAAAATGCTCTGGCAAGAGGACGACTTCCCCAGGAGGCGGGAGAAGCACTGCTCAGCGAGGAGCTGGCGCAACGATTGGGAATTAAACCAGGTAGCGTGGCCACTATAATCAGCCAAACCATGACTGGCAGTTTAGCCCTGGCTAATCTGCGCTTTGTGGGAACCATCCGTTTTGGTATTCAAGTTTTAGATGCTCAAGCCATCTTAATAGATTTAGCGGATGCCCAACGTATTTTAGACATGGAGGATGCCAGTGGCGAAATCCTCGGGTTTTTCAAGGATGGCATCTTTCGGCAGAAGGTGGCTGAAGCCATAGTCAACCAATTTAACGCTTCTTTCAGCCAAAGTTCCGATCGCTTCTCCCCGATCATGAAAAGTCTTCTCGACCAAGGAGGCTTGGCCGATCTGTTAGCCATGGTCCAAAGTGTTTACTCGATCATCATTTTTGTTTTTGTTCTAGCCATGTCGGTGGTTCTCTGGAACGCAGGATTAATGGGCAACATCAGGCGCTTCGGTGAAATCGGAGTCCGCTTAGCAATGGGGGAAGATAAAGGCCATCTCTATCGCAGCTTAATCTCTGAGTCATTGATTATTGGCTGTCTGGGCTCGATCGTCGGCACCCTAGGGGGCTTAGGCATCGCTTATTATCTCCAAGTTAAAGGAGTTAATGTGGCTTCAATTATGGAAAGTTCATCGATCTTTATCTCTGAGGTAATGAGGGCTAGGATAACCTGGTTTTCAGCTGTGGTTGGCTTTATCCCCGGTTTGGGAGCTACTCTCATCGGTTCTACTCTCTCCGCACTCGGTGTTTACCGGCGCCAAACCTCGGGATTGATGAAAGAACTCGAGGCTTATTAAAAGTGAGGAGCCAATGAAAATTGCCACCCCGAAATTAATTGAGAGAGCCAAACTAAATAAGAGGTGGACAAAAAAATATACATTAAAATGAGGAACCCAATGAAAAATATGAGTAGGAAATTTATTAAGAAAGTCAAATTAATTGAGAAAGCAAAATCAATCAAGAGGACGGCAATAAATTCAATCTTCCTAATTAAACCTGGACTCATTTTATGGTTATCTCTTCTGTATTTAACGCTTAGTCCTTTTTTTCTTGTTTTTCTTGGACACCATTGCTGGGGGCTTCCTCTAGAAAAACAACTTTCGGGAGAGATAATTCTTCAGCGACTTGACGCTAATTTAACTTCGGATAACAAAATCATCCAGGCCACAATGACCGTTCATGGTCGGAGGACATCACGAACCTTCCGGATGAAAAGCTGGATTCAGGGCACCGAGAAAGCCTTTACTGAATACCTTGACCCTCCACGAGAAAGAGGAACCAAGATGCTCAAAATAGAGGACAAACTCTGGCTCTATTCACCAGATACAGACCGCATCATCATGATCTCCGGCCATATGCTGCGCCAATCGGTTATGGGATCGGATCTTTCCTACGAAGACCTCATGGAAGACCCGGTGCTTCATAATCTTTATACGGCCGAAATTATTGAGGATACAATTTATGAAAATCAGCCCTGCTGGGTGCTTAAACTTACCGCCAAAAAACAAGACGTCGCTTATCACGAAAAAAAGCTTTGGGTAGACAAAGAAAAATACATTGCCCTTTATGAAGAATGGTATGCCAAGGGAGGAAAATTGCTGAAAACAATCATTCGCCAAAGAGTGGAAAAAATAAACAATCGCTGGGTGCCAATGGAAGGAATTTTTAAGGATGTTCTCAAAGAAGGCAGCGGCACCGAGTTTAAAATCGAGGAAATAACCTTCAACGCTTCTATCCCTGAATATATCTTCTCCAAAGCTAATTTAAGAAGATAAATTGGTAATCTCTTCTCTCCACTATTTCCGTTTATGGGAGCCCCCGGTTACGGGACCGCGAAAAGGAACATTCGCCCAATAACCTCGAATATCTCTTGTTCTCGTTAATTTCAGATAAACACTTAAATTGAATCCTATTAGGCTTGAAAAGGGCTGCGGCCTTAAAGCAGTGGAATGTGACATTTTTAAATAGTAACCAAAAGGTACTTACCCTTGAAAAGGATAAAGAATTAGACTATTTTTAATCTGTTTTTTCTAGAAGAAGGTTAGTCCTTGGCCAACAAGCCTGGAAGGAGCTAAAATGAACACAAAGACAAGTTCTCTAGTTGCCTTTATTAGTTTGGTTTATTTCTTTATTTATCGGGGGCTGGGCACCCTCTGGCCTTCTTTTTTTGCAAACCCAAATGTTGCCCGGGGGGCGCTTTTCCTTGCCTTTTTAGCTTCGTTAGGATGGTTGTTGTTTTTTGCATCCTTTCTGTCAGTAGCCGATAGAGAAAATTTAAACTCTTTTCGAGTAGCTACAGGATGGGCTATTTTTGGTTCAGCTTGTATTTGTTTTCTATATTTCCGTGAAAACCTGCGGATTTTTGGAATTGATTTTCTTCGAGAAGTGATTTTTTCTGAGCGCATGGAGAAACTAGTTGTTTTCTTTCCTCTTCTAGGAACAGCCTTAATGCTTATCTTCATCATTTTTTTAGTCCGATATAAAGCTATTGTGTTAAGTCCTCAAAGTCAGCAGGCTGTGACTTGGGCGGTAGGTGGAGCAGCAGCTTCTTTTCTTCTCAGGTTAGTAGTGGTGGTCAACTTTCTTTTAACTCAGGAAAGTAAGTGGATGGGCGACTTGCAAGGGATTCTCCTTTATTTCGGGCTTTTCTTACTCATCATTTCTTTTATCGGCTGGGGAGGTTTTTTATGGGTTTTATCTACTGAGAAAAACGACGTGATTGCCTAAACATTTTCCACCCTTTCAGGATTCAGCGGTAATTGATAGATTCTTCTACCCGTGGCCTCAAAGATGGCCTCGGCAATCAAAGCCCCTCTGCAAATGACAGTGGCCTGATTAAGCACATACACCTTAAAAAAGTTTTATTTTTGGTTTTAACAATCGGAGCACTTCCGATTAACCAAGTGTTGTCACATGACGCCCCCACGGTTAAAAGCGGCTTTTCATTAATCTTTATGATTCTTTTGCCACTTCCGAAAATTATCCTAAATCCGAATTGACTAATGACGGTCCTCGTCTTAAGGGAAAGGGATATCTCCTGTGGAAATCCCTTATTGAAGTTTACCTTAAAACGAACCCATAACTCACTTATAGTCTTTTATTTTGCCTGAATAAGATGGATTTTTAATGGAGGTGGAAAATAATATTTAACTCCTTCAGGTGTGGCTAATGCTCCATCATGAAATTGTAATGATAAATACTCACCTTCGCCCCATTCGGGCATGGGCACATAAACCCAATACTCAAAATAAAAATGATGATTAGGGGGCAGTTCCATCGCTCGCTGCCAGTCAGGGCCCAACGGGCCAATGCGAGGAGCATAAATTCCCGCTCCGGCGGCATGCATATCAAGGGGAACTTGAGTCTTTTGAGGATCAAGCTTAGGGTTAAAAATTTGACGATTGACATAAATATAGCCAGCCTTGTTAATTTCTTTCTTAAGGATTTCAAAAGTTTCCCCGGCCGTTCGTCCTGATTTAGTGTGGTTTTCAATGATTTTTCGAACTTTTAGGGCATCAGCCCAAGCTCTTTTTATCTTAGGCGGAACTTCTGTTTCCCCTGGAGGAAGAATGTAGCCATATTCGAAACAAACATCATAATGATTGCCAAAGGGCCAGCGCTCCGGTTCCAAAAAGCACCCACTCTGGCAACCGCCTTGCAAGCAGATTAAGTCCCCTGGTTCGAAAGTGTCATCATCTCTTTTATGTTGACCATTTTTTCCGACCACAAATCGAACACTTTCAATATCTTGAAGTTTAGTTTGGCCGGGAATAATCCGGTTAAAATCCTTTTTTAGATTTTCATCAATCCATTTCCTCATGAGTTTAAAAAGGGCAATTTCACTCTTCACCCGCCGGGCCAAAAACTCGGTGATCAGGTATTCCGCCGAAACAATTCTTTGCGCATACTTCTCCCCTATTTCTTTCACCAAGAGCCGGTAATCGGTATAAGAAATTCCATCACAGCGCAACCGGGGTTCTTCATAAAGCACCGGTGAACCCAATTTTTCTAAGTAATTTAAAGCAATCCGGTGGGGATCACGCTCGGCCACAAATTTTCCTAACCCTTTAAAACGAAAATCCAATTCAGTCTTGGGCCCCCCCGGCCATTCAACCCCGCCCAGCTTATAAAACTCAATCAGCGGATACCTGTATTCTGGAAAATGAGTTAGCGGGATTTCAAATTTGGGGGTGATGATTAAATCATAAGCACCACTTTCTTTAACTTCGTCTCGACAATATCCCAGAACAGCTCGTTCTACTCTATCCCCCCGAAGAGTAAAAACAAACACTCCCGCATCACTACCTAAATTGCCTGAGAGAGGATCGATATTCCCTTCTCGCATAACCTGAATCCACATATCAATCTGGTATTTCTTCATGAGCTGAGGCAAGATGAGATCAAACTTTTCTTGCTTAATCTTGTTCATCAACTCCTTTATCTCCTGGCGATCCAGAGAAAAAGAAGAAGCTGGGGGTGGTAAAAGAAGCGATATAAATAATAAGAGAACCAGGATAGAAATTCCTTTTTTCAATCTCTTCCTCCTTTAAGATTTTATTTCTTCAACAATTTTATCATTTTAGTTTAAATATTAAAAGAAATTACACTTATCCAAGTAAAATCATTACTGCCCCAACGTTTATTAAACGGAAAAATTTGTGTTGATATTGTTGAAGTTACACGATAAAAAATGGAATTTTGTTTCAAATCGATTATGATCTATTTCATTGTAATTTAATTGAATTTAATAACCTGATTTATTCATAAATTGACCTGGTCTATTCATAAATTAAAAAATATCGATCCAAGAAGAGTCAAAAATCTTAGCGGGTGATTGGTCCAATCTTATTTGGTTGTTCCCTCTCACTTCT
>QMPV01000016.1 GCA_003648765.1 Candidatus Aminicenantota bacterium | reverse complement strand
TGAAATTCATTGGTTTCCGGCTACCAGTCAACAATCCTTTCAAGTAAGCAAAACTGAAGTAAAACCGGTCAAGTTCAGAAGACCGCGCCACGGAAAAATCACTGTTTTTCTTCGTGATTCTCAGGGAAAACCCATCTGGGGAAAAGTGACCATTCATGGTATCTATCCTACTCCTACGCCCCATTTCCAACCTGTAAATCCACGCTTAACTGGCAGAAATTGGGAGACATTCAAAAACTCATGCTTTCCTCCGCCAGAAGGATTGACCATCGAATTGCCTCCAGGAGGCTACCTTATTACCGCTTCCCGAGGACCCGAATACTCGCTGGTTTCAGAAATTATTGAAGTTGTCGAAGAGACCTCAACTAACCTTTCTTTCACCCTCAAAAAGGTAGTTGATTCTTCAGGATGGATTTCCCTTGACCCCCATCTTCACACTCTAAATTCAGATGGACAAGTAACTATCGAAGAAAGAATAAAATCGGTTATTGCTGAAGGAATTCAAGTAGCTATTGCTACTGACCACAACTATATTACTGATTACCGGCCTGCCTTAAACAAACTGGGATTAACTAATCAATTAACGGTTATTTCCGGCAACGAAATTACCCACGGTGGTCTTATTCACTACAACAGTTACCCCCTTAATCCTCAGCCCAATCTGCCTTTAATGGGAGCTATTGACGCTACTAAAAACAGGGTTTCGGAATTATTTGCGGCTAGCCGCCGACAAGCTCCCCAGGGAATTATTCAAGTTAATCATCCTCGCTCTGGATCGATAGGCTATTTTAATACCCATCACCTTGATCCTAAAAATGGAGAAGCGGTGTCTGAAGACTTTGATTTTAGCTTCGATGTGATGGAAGGAATGAACGGTCCCTTTCCTCGGCCAAATAATGCTCAAGCTATCAAAGATTGGCTTAATTTTCTTAATAAAGGCTACTACTACCCTCTAGTCGGCTCTTCTGATGCCCATACCATAGATCGAGGAGAGCCAGGTTATTCTCGAACCTACGTAGCTTATAAAGGACAGCCTTTCCCCCAACTTGACCTCCAAAAACTTTTATTAAATTTAAAAAAAGGGCATTCTTTCATCACTAACGGACCTTTTCTGCATTTTCGAGTTAATGAAAAAGCTATCCCAGGGGATTTAATCACTGACCAAGACGGCCAAGTTAAAATTGAAGTCAAAATACAACGAGCCCCTTGGGTGGAGGTGAATAAAATAGTCGTAATAGCCAATGGACAAAAAATCCGTCAATCTTCTCTTAATTTTACTCGAGACCAACTATCTACTACTTTCGCCACCAACTTGACTATTACTAAAGATACTTATTTGGTGGTTGAAGTTTCGGGCGAGCGGAGCCTCTTCCCGGTAGTCCAACGTCTCTCTCGTTCAGGCCAGGCAGAAAAGGCCGCCCTGCCTTACGCTATTACCAATCCTGTTTTCATCGATTTTGACGGCAATGGTCGCTTCGACCCCCCTTATCCTGGCTCTTTAAAAAAGATTCCCCGACTTAAATCAATTTCAAATAAAAAAACAAAAAACAAGGCAAAATATTGAACCCAACCAAAACTTTTTTCGTAATTTTAGACCAAACGAAGGTTTATTATGCTTAAAAAGCGTCCTGCGGAAAGTATTTACAGTGAGCCCAATATTATTACTCTAACTCGTTTACTGGCTTCTCTGAGCTTCTTTACTTTGGCTCTAATCCATCACAACGAAACTTATAACTACATTGGTTTAGGCCTTCACTGGTTAGGGGATGTGGCCGACGGCTTCGTTGCCCGATTCTTTCATCAGGAAACTATCCTCGGGGCTGAAATTGATATAATTGCCGACCGCCTGGAATGCCTTTTCTTCTTTCTGAATTTTCTCTTCTTTCATCCTCAGCTTTACTTGCCAGTAATTGTCTACCTTATCGATTTTGCTTTTGTCGACTTCTACTTGAGTTACCAATTTATCAAGTTCGATATCATTTCTCCTAATTATTTTTATAAAGTGGATAAGACAGTTCACCTGCTCAACTACAGTCCCGGCGGTAAATTCGCTAACTCCACTATTGTTCCTCTTTTGTTAATCTTCTTACCCCGCTGGTGGGTTCTCGCTCTTATCTGGGCTTTCGGCTTAATCGGAATTAAGCTTTTTTCCTTCCATCTCTTGAATAAAAAGAGAAACATTGGTAAAACTTCATCTTAATTTAAAAAGGAGTAATGATGGCCAGGATGTCATATAAGCGAGAAATAGCTCTCGGGCTGAGGGGAGCTAAAAACTTCTTCTTAAAAAAGCCCCTCTGTGTTTCCTTTGAAATAACTTATAGCTGCAATGCCCGCTGCCAACACTGCCATCTTGGAGGTATAATAAAAGATGAACAACGAGCTTCTCCGGAAGAATTTGCCCGCCGAGCTGAAGAACTTTCCCCTGTAGTGGCCCAAATCTCTGGGGGAGAACCTCTTCTCCGCCGAGATCTTGTCGATATTATCCAAGCAATTCATCATCCCGATCAACCTCCATATATTGTGCTGACCACTAATGCTTCTCTCCTTGATGAAAAAAAATATTTTCAATTAAGAGAAGCAGGCGTTGATGAATTTTCTATTTCTTTCGATTATCCTGATGAACGACACGACGAATTTAGAGGAATCCCAGGACTTTTTCGGAAAATTGAAAAACTTTGTCTATCCCTGAAAGGGGAAAAAAACAAAGGAATAACTCTCAGTTGCGTAGTTCATCGCTACAATTATCAAGAACTTCTTAAATTGGCTGCTAAGGCCTATGAATGGGAAGTCCATTTAAACTTCAGCACTTATACTTGGCTCAGAACTAATAAGAAAGACTTCCTGATTCCAGAGAGTGAATTGCCTCAGTTAAAAGAAATAATCCGTCAAATCCAAGAATTTCGCCGAACCCATAACACTATCTTCACCTCTGATTACGTCTTTAAAGGCATGCTCGAATTCTTCCGTGATGAAGGTCGACCAAATTGTCAAGCAGGCATTCGGTTTTTGGTCGTCAATCCTGATGGTCACCTTTCCCCTTGTGGACTTATTTTGAAAAATTTCAATAATCTCCGAGAACTCCAAAAAGAATTTTCTGCCCATAACCGGTGCACGGCTTGTTTCACTAGTATTAGAGCTAATTCTGAAAAGCCAGCCTGGGTTTTACTTACAGACAACCTGAAAGCTATTTAAATTGATAAGTCTTCTTTTCAGCAGCAGGGAATGAGGAACCTGAAAGCACAGACAACTCCTTTTCGAACTCTTGTCTTCATTGGGCAAATCCTTTTTGTCTTAATTTTACTAATTATCTGGCTTAGTTGGTCTGATTTAAGAACCAGTCGAAGTCTTTGGGTGCTTTTTTTCTATAGCTTTCCTTCGGAATTCCTAATTGCCGTGGTGCCCCATGAACCAGTTCTTTTATATTTTGCTAAATTCTATCTTCCTTTAACCGTTGCCTTAATTGCTGCCACTAGCACTCTACTGACTGAATCCTTAAATTATTCTGTTTTCTCCTATGTTTCTGACTGGAATATTTTAAAAAAGTTCCAAAAGAAAAAAACAGTCAATAAGATAATCGATCTCTTTAAGCGAGCTCCCTTTCTGGCTCTCTGGATTGCTGGTCTAACTCCCATTCCCTTTTATCCTTTTCGGTTTTTAGTGGTCATGGCTCATTATCCCCGCTGGAAATATCTCTTGGCCGTAGCCCTCTCCCGAACCCCTCGCTTTTTTCTTTTGGCTTGGTTCGGTCACGAAGTTCACCTTTCCGACGAAATTCTAATCGCGCTTTTTATAATCTTAATTGTCTCGATGAATCTTCCCTTTTTACGGCGACTCATTCGGAAGAAAAAACCGCAAAAAAGTGAAGAACTTACAAATTAATATTTTCACTCAAGAAAATCAGGTTTTTGGGAATAATGGATATCTGAAGGGATGAACGTTAGCGAACTTAAATATAAAAACATATTGGGGGTCAAGTCTGCATCTTCTACCTTTGGATTAAAGGAAATTGAAGAAAAAAATATTAAGTGAAGAATCATTCTAACTGGAAACTTCCCATCAAAGGCGAAAACCTGAGCCTTAATTTTCCTTATTATCCTGAAATGAGGATAAAAATTTAAAGCCATTTAAGTTTTTGTTAAAATAAGTCAGCCTCAATGAAGTACACACACCTAGAAAAAGTGGATATAACTCAACTCAAAGTTGTCTGTCTAATCAATCCTAGTGCCGCCAACCGGAAGTGGCGTCGCCGGCGCCGCTTGCGGCGCTATCTTCAAAACAATTTACCCGGCGAACTCATCGATACTCATCAGGACAAGCAATTTACTATCCAAACTACAGCGGCTCTGAGTCATCAAAAAGATGTCATCATTGCTGCTGGAGGCGATGGAACTATTGCTGATGTGATTCAAGGAATAATGGAAAGTCAGGCCTCCCCACCTCCTCTCCTTGGTATTATTCCTTTGGGAAGTGGGAATGCCTTTCGTAAAAGTCTTGGTATTCCCAAAGTAATTCCTCTAGCGGTTAAAGTCCTCCATCAGGGGTATGTTCGAGAAATTGACTTGATCAAATTCGACGGTCAAGTAGCCGGATTCACCAGCCTCGGAGCCACAGCTGAAGTTACCTTTAGAAAATATAGAAATCCCATCCCCGGCCTCTGGGGACATATTAAAGAAGCCTTCCAAATGCCCCATTTCTCTCCCTGGAAAATAAAACTGCATTTAATTGATGGTCTGGACTCTCAAGGGAAAAAATTTAATGAATTAACTCTCGAGGAAGAAATTTTTGACTGCGTGATTAATAAAACCCAACATTTTGGCTATAGCTGGAAAGTGTCCCCCTTCGCCAAAGTAGATGACGGCTATCTCGACATCACCCTCTTTCAGATATCAGGGTGGCAGTATCTCTTTACTTTTCCTTTAAACTATTTGGGGATTCTCCAAAAATACCAGAAACACTTCAAAGCTAAGAAGATTCATCTTCAAGGGAAAAACCTACCTCTCCAATATAACGGCGAACCTTTTAATTATTGTCAAAATATTCACTTTGAAGTTTTACCGCGAGCCTTAAAAGTTATCTGTCCCCCCTCCAGCTTTAAAGCATTGATTTTTTAAGGAGCAGCAATAACCCGTTTAAAAGAATCAACTACAGAACGAGGAAAAACTCTCCCGGCTAAGTTCTCAATGCGGCCTAAAGTTTGGTAATCTTTGAGTCCTGGTCGTAACGGTAACTGGTGAATAATGCGGTCATATAAATCGGCCAAAGCAATAATACTGCTGCCAATATTAACTGACTTTAGATCTTTTTCCAGATTCAACGTATCTTCTACATAATGTTTCTGATAATCTCTCAAGATAGGCTCTAATTCTTTTAAAAGAGAAGCAGAAGTCCGGAGAAGCACCTTTTCTCGGTCAGTTAAAGGCTCAAGAAAAGCTAAACCCTCGCTCTCAAAAAATTCCGAGACCTGCTCATAAAGAGAAACCGAAGATTCCAATTCTTGACTCTCAGACAGTAGAGCCGCAGCTTTAATATTCTCCACTTCATGTTTCTCTAAGCCTAACTCCTCAGCAATTTCCCCAGCTAATTTAGCCACTCGGACTGAACGGGGCGTCAATTTGTCGGCCACTTCGAGGTAATTCAAAAGAATATCCAGAATGCCGATGTAAGCTTTCTTTAAATTAGCAATTTTTTCCTTAGTTTTATCGGCCAGACTCCCAATAATGCCTCCTGTGACAATCAAAAAACTTCCCCAGAGAATAAGATTGAATGTCTCTTCAAATCCCAGGGAAGAACTTCCCAAAAAAAATAATTTTTCATAGAGTATGTAGCCTATGACTAAAAGTATAGACAAAACCGAAGTCAATACTCCCATCTTCTTTCCTAAGAAATACCCCGCCAGAATTACCGGTAGAAAAAAGAAGTTTAAAAAAGAAAATCTAAATTTGACTAGAAAAGCAATGATGACAATCCCCGCCAAAATGGAACTTAAAAGTATCCCTTGAAAATGACGGAGGGTGTAACCTCGCACTCTTCTCATGAATTCCAGTTTATTTACCTGGTGGCCCATCCAATTCCCCCCCAAAAATCCCACCCATGAGAATTAACCAACAAACTTGAAGCATAGAATCTCTTTTTTTCTACCAAAGCTGGCTTATCTTGTCAATCTTAATAATATTATTAGACATAGTCACAGTCAAAATTTATTATTTTTTTTAAAAAAATATTATTTTTAGGCGTGACCTAGCAGCTATATAAAAAATTCAGCTTGACTCAATAATGATTAGAATTTTATCCCCGTAAGCTTTTCCTGCCTCAAAAATGAACTTAACCCCACCTTATTTGGTTCAGCCAAGGAAGATAAAGCTCAGAGCTTCACCTTTCACCAATCTGCTTACCAAATCATAAAGGGGTTAGGGCTCCCCCCATTTTCCTTTGAAGAATAAAATTTTTCGTGATTTCTTAGCCAGTCTAATAAAAACTCTCTTCCCGCCACTATTCCCTATTAGCCAACTAGAATTTCGCCATAATAAAAAGGAGGAACAATTTTAAATCAGCCAGGCAAAAACCCTTTTCCCTATGAGACTTTTATTTAGTCCTAAGATGAAAGGTAACGACCTTCTCCCCAATAGACTTTCTTCTCTGCCTGAACTCGGGTTAATTATGTCGGTGTTTATCTAATCCTTAACAGTTTTTAATTCAAATTCCGGGCTTTCAACAATGTGTTTCTTGACCGCGCACTGATCGATGGCCTTTAAGATTGCCTGGTTATATTTATCAGGAAACCCCTCCGGCAGATGGACCTCAATAACTATTTTATCAATTCTTTTGGCTTCTCTATTTATTATAGTCTTCAAAGTTACATAAACATCTTCAAGGGGTAAATTTCTCTGCCGACAAAAGGCAAAAACATAATAACCCGCGCAGGTACCAATAGAAGCTAGGAAAAGGTCAAAGGGGGCCGGTGCACTTCCCTGGCCACCGGCATAAATTGGTTGATCAGTCTCAATTCGAAATCCTTTGTATTCAGCGATAACTTTTTGGTCTCCGTTAAAAATAATCCTCATCTCTGGCGGCATTTCTGCTCCTCAATCAATTAGGTTGTATTATTTTAGAGGGATGAATAATATGGAATTTTGCCGAAAAGAGCAAGGAGAAGTTGTTTATCCTTCTCAGTTATAGTCAGGCGCCCGAATAAATCATGAAGTCGTTCCTCCATGTGAGCTTTGTTGGTGGGGTGAATAAATCCTCTTTCGGTTAATTTCTGGATAATAAGAGCAAGACATTCTTTCTGCTGAGCTACCGTTAAAGGTTGATCAAAGGGAAGAGGCTTTTCCTGACTTCTGACTCCTTGTCGAGCGAGGTTCTCTCTGAATAATTGGAATAAAGTTATTAAAACAGCCCCAGCTAAATTATAAGAGGGCTGCTCTTCAGCCTGGGGAATGACATAACAATAATTAGCCCATTTCAAATCCTGAGACTCGAGTCCGGTCCTTTCCGGCCCGAAGAGAAGGCCAATTTTAATTCCTTTTGGGTAAGAGAGAACCTTCTCCACCATGGAATCTAAAGAGATGAGGGTAAAATTCTTTCTTTTTTTGGCCGTTGAAGCAAAAACTACTTGCAAATCTCCTGTAGCCTGATTCACATTTGGGAAAAAGGCTGCTTGCTCCAAGACCTCTTCCGCATGAACAGCCAGACGAAAGGCTTCTTCTGTCAATCTATTTCTTCCCACGATTCGAAGATGCCTGAATCCGGTATTTTTCATGGCCCGAGCTACGGCTCCGATATTGCCCATGTGTTTAGGCCGAACCAGAATAATATATATCTCGCCACCTAAAGCTAAAGTCATCACACTTCTCTCTTAACTAAAATCTTTCTAAAGATCCTGTCTGGCTGTACTCGGTGATGGAACTTTTTTCCCTGACTTAAAAGCGACCGGTACTCCCGAAGCCTCCCTCTCCCCGGGAAGTGGGATCTAACTCACTAGTCTCAACAATCTTCACGGTTTCTACTGGTTGGATAAGCATCTGGGCAATTTTCATGCCCACTGCTATTCGAAATTCCTGGCTACCCAAGTTAACCAAAACAACTTTTACTTCTCCCCGGTAACCCGCATCAACCACTCCTGCCAACCGATGAATTCCTTCCAAAGAAAGACCGCTTTTATCCCAGATCAAACCCACATACCCGGGAGGAATAGCCATTTTAATTCCTGTAGGAATAGCTTTCCTTTCTCCTGGAGCAATAGTTTCATCAACCACGGAATACAAATCTAGCCCAGCATCTCCGGCATGGCTGTATTGAGGAAGTCTTGCCTGGGGATGAATTTTCTTAATCCTCACCTCCATGGGGTTATTCCTCCTCTATTTTGACTTCACCAACATACTCAGCGGCCATCTTAGCCATCTCTTCTAAGACTGACTGGGAGTAAGGCTGTATCTTTTCATAACTTTTATCCAGAGTATTATGAGGTTGAAATTGTTGAAGGACGTAAAGAGGAGCTCCCTGAATAAGTTGGGAAATTTCTTTTATGTCTTCTTTTTCGACTAAAACCGGAACTACCGTGGTCCGAAAAAACACTTTCTTTTCTGTCCCCAGGAGAAGCTCAATGCTCTCTTTGATTGCACTTTCGATATGATTAGAGTTAGGCACTAAAAGTCGATATTTGCTTAAGGAGGTCTTAACATCCATGGCCACAGCATCAACCAGATTTTCCTCCAACAATTCCTGCAACTGACGTGGACGTGAGCCGTTGGTATCAATTTTAACTAATAGATCTCTTTCTTTCAGTAAAGAACAAAGAGTGGCTATATTTTCATCCAGGAGAGGCTCTCCCCCTGTGATGCAGACTCCATCCAACCACCCCTTCCTCTCATCCAAAAAACTAAGGAGGTAATCAAGGGGAAAATCAGGCAAATGATGAGGTTTAAGAACCAGGTCAGCGTTATGACAATAAGGACAACGGAAATTACAGCCGCCAATGAAAAGCGTGGCTGAAATTAAACCAGGAAAATCTCGGGGAGCAAATTTCTCTATTCCTTTGATGGCCACCATTGTTCAAATTCCTCTCGTGAATTGAGGACAGCTTTCACTTCCTCACCCTCTTTTATAATCAAAGTGGGCAGAATAATGCCCCCACTCTCATCTCTTTTCAATACTTGAAGAAATTCTCTTATTCTCTGCCGGCTCTCCTTTCGGGTAAGATCCAATTCTTCATACTCTATTCCCCGGGAACTTAAAGAATCCTTTAAACTCTCGCAATTAGGACAATTGGGATAAGTGAACAGTAAGTAGACCATGACCTCTTTCTCCAGTTAGAAAGAAACTTCAAAAGGAGTTCTTTCTCTGAATTCCTGCTGTTTTCCATCATTCCAAGTGGCCACAGGCCGCAGATAGCCTACTATTCGAGAATAGACCTCTGTCTCGCTATTGCATTGGGGACAATGAAACTTTTTTCCTCTTAGATAGCCATGATTAGGACAAACACTGAAAGTGGGGGTAATGCTAAAGTAAGGCAAAGGCGTTTCTGAAATTTTACGAACTAACTTTTTACAAGTTTCCCGTTCAATCGATTCTGGTAAAAAAGCATGGAAAATCGTTCCGCCGGTGTAAAGAGGCTGAATATCTTTCTGATGTTGGATGGCCTCAAAAATATCTCGAGTGGCGTCAACATTCAACTGAGTTGAATTAGTCAAGTAGGGATGTTTTTCAGTTCCAGAAGTAATAATTCGGGGATATTTAGCTTTATCCAAACGCGCTAATCGGTAAGCAGTGCTTTCAGCTGGGGTTGCTTCTAAATTATACAAATTGCCTGTTTCCTGCTGAAACTGGAGGAGCATTTCCCGCATAAAATTCAAGACTTCGATGGTGAATTCTTTTCCCTCGGGTGTGCCTATCCCCTTGCCGAGAAAATTCAGACAGGCCTCATGCATACCACAAACACCGATAGTCGAAAAATGATTATCAAAATGTCCCAGATAGACCTTGGTATAGGGCATCATGCCTTTGTGAAGCATATTAATCACAATTTCTCTTTTGGTTTCTAAAGACTCTTTAGCCAGAATCATCAAATGGCGCAGGCGGTCAAAGAACTCCTCCCGGGAGGAAGATTCATATCCAATGCGGTTTAAGTTGATGGTGACTACACCAATTGAACCTGTGGAATCTCCTGCGCCCCAGATATTACCGGGTCGCCGACGCAACTCCCGCAGATCCAAATTGAGTCGACAACACATCGCTCGAATATCCCCGGGATCGAGGTTGGTTCCAACATAATTTTGGAAATAGGGAATTCCATATTTGGCCGTAACTTCAAAGAGCAAATTGGCATTGGGTGAATCCCAATCAAAATCAGGGGTGATATTATAAGTAGGAATAGGGAAAGTAAAAACACGCGATTGCATATCACCTTCCACCATCAATTCCAGAAAAGCCCGATTAATCATGTCCATTTCTTTCTGGTAATCACCATAAGTACTATCCAGTTCTTTCCCCCCGATGATGACTTTCTTATCCCTTAAATCTTTAGGCACCGTCCAGTCGAAAGTGAGATTGGAAAAAGGGGTCTGCCAGCCCCAACGAGAAGGCACATTCAAGCCAAAAATTAGTTTTTGAATATCCTGTTTAACTTGTTCATAGGTTAAATTATCGGCGCGAACAAAGGGAGCCAATAAGGTATCAACACTGGAGAAAGCTTGGGCTCCGGCAAATTCTCCCTGCATCGTCCCGATGAAATTGACCATATGTAAAGTAGCTGTCTCTAAATGACGGGCAGGATAAGAATGGACCTGATTGGGTACATGACCAAATCCTTTGCGTAATAAGGTCTCTAAGGACCAGCCAGCACAATAACCGACAATTGGATAGGAAAGATCATGAATGTGCATCTCACCTTCCAGGTGAGCCTGTTTGACTTGTTCTGAATAAATATGATTTAAGGCAAAATTAGCCAAAACTTCTCCGGAAATTCGGGCATTTAAACCTGAAAAGCTCATCGCACCTTCATTACTGTTTTCTCTAATCTTCCAGTCCACTTCATTGATGTAATCTTTAATCAATCTTTCTAGATTCAACCCAACCCGACGAGCTTCTCTAATACCTTTGTGTTTTTCTCGATAAAGGATGTAGGATTTGGCAATTTGATGATAGCCTTGTTTCATCAACACCATCTCGACTATATCCTGGATCTGTTCAACTGAAGGAATAGTGTAGCCACCAAACTTATCTTCCAGGATATAAGTGACTATATCCGAAACTTTTTGAGCGGCAGCTCTATCCGGCAAACCGTTGGCTTCCATTGCTTTATAAACGGCGTTGGTAATTTTTTCTTGGACAAAATCTACAATCTGACCATCTCTTTTTTTAATCCTTGAAATAGTCCGGGTCATTACCCTTTCCATTAGGCCCTCCTTTCCAGAGTTAAATTAAATTTAATTTTTAAGTTTTTCATAGACAATTTCACCTGTTTTCCAGGCCTCCTTTCTTCCCAATTTTATAATTAAAGACAAACGCTTGATTACCATATATTGTGTTAATTCTAATTCCTCACCCTAAATATTGTATGATTTGCGCCATAAAGATATACCTAAATTTCTGACCTGTCAAGTACTTTTTTCATTTTTTTTCAAAATTTTTTCCCTCTCCTGACTGTCCAGTTATGCTAGAATGAAAAACAAAAAACAGGAGGAAAATCGTGTGGACTCTGACTCTCAATTCTCATCAAAAAGAGGAATTAATTGATATAACCTCAGAAATATACTCATTAATAAAATCATCTGGAATCAAAGAAGGAGTTTGTTTTGTCTACGTTCCCCATACGACGGCCGGCTTGACGATAAATGAAAACGCTGACCCTTCTGTCAGAATTGATATCTTAAAGGCCTTTCAACATCTCATCCCCGCTCATTTAAACTTTTCTCACCTAGAAGGCAACTCGCCTGCTCATATCAAAGCTACTTTGGTCGGCTCCTCTCTGGCAGTCTTTATTGAAAAAGGACAACTCCAATTAGGAACCTGGCAAGGAATCTTCTTTTGCGAGTTTGATGGCCCCCGTCGGCGCCAGGTCTGGGTCAAAGCTTGGCCTCAAACTTAATTTGACTTCCTGCCTTCTGACCCAGACGAAGTCTGGTCTTTACCTTTTACCATTGTTCAAGTTTACTTTTGACTTTTTACTAATTGACTCCATTGCGTCGAGATTAAACAAATAATAAACCTAAAGATTTAATCTCAGGCGATTCCCGTTAATTTTCAATGGCTCTGTTCTAATTAAAAGGTTAGGCGAGAAAAACTGGTTCCAAATGGGAATAAGGCCAAAATTTGAAGGGGAAAGGGGAAGAGTTGCCCCCCAATTTCATTTCCCCTGATTAGTCAATGTCCACACCAAATCTGGCTAATTCTTCCCGGAGGTCTGTCTGACCTGGCAAAAAATGAATTGAAGGTAGACCTAGCCGTTGGGCTGTCTCAATATTTTCTTGGCGGTCATCAATAAAAATAGCCTCTTCTGGTCGACAGCCAGCCTTCTTTAAAGCCAGTTGATAAATCTCTGGATCGGGTTTCATTTTTTCTACTTGGAAAGAAAGAACATATTCATCAAAAAAATCAATCTGAGGGAATTTCTCTAAAATAAAATTAAATCTTTGCCTATCAGTATTCGAAAGCAAGACTAAAGAATATTTATCTTTGAGACTCCGGAGAAGAGCGGTTGGCTCTGGATTTAAAGAAAAAATATCATTATAAATTTGAAAAAATTTCTCTTTATCCACTTTAAGCTTCATGATTTCCTTAAAGGACGCAAAAAATTCGTCATCCGTCACCAAACCCAAATCAAATTTTTTTAAAAGGTTAGCGTTAGCTTGAAAAAAATCGCCAATCTGCTGAGAAGAAAAACTGGAATAAGGAGCAATATTTTTAAAAAAGATTTTATTATCAAAATAAACTAGAACATTGCCCATATCTGAGATTATTCCCTTCACCATTACCAGCACTCCTTCTACAATAAAGAAGTTTTATTTTACCGAGAGCTTTGACCAAAAACAAACCTTATTTTTTGACTTCTCGTCAGGGGTATGATATAAGCCAAAAGTCAAATTTCAAGGAGCAACCAAGGTGAAAATTTTGCCCTTCTAAATTATTTGATTAAGAGGAGATAATGGAGACAATTAACCACTCTTCACCAGGTTTTTTCCATCCAGCTACCACCCTCTATCGCTTTACTATTCTTCTCTTTGTCGCCTCGCTGTCCTTTGGCAGTTACTTCGCTTATGACATTGTGGGAGCCATCGCCCCCACCTTAGTCGAAGAACTAGGTGCTTCTCGAGGCACAGTCGGCACGTTCTACACTATGTACAGCATTGCTGCTATTCTGGCTGTTCTCTTCGGCGGCATGCTTATCGACCGACTAGGCACCCGCAAAGCTAGCCTCCTTTTTTCTTCGTTAGTCTTACTGGGAGCCGCCCTAGTTTGGCTAGCCCGCAGTATTCCGGTATTCTTTCTCGGTCGTTTTATCTTTGGAGCAGGTTCTGAACCGCTTATTGTGGCTCAAAGTGCCATCTTGGCCCGCTGGTTTAAAAATAAAGAATTGGCTCTCTCCTTCGGTTTAACCCTCACGGTCAGCCGTTTAGGTACTCTTTTTGCCTTTAATACGGGAGAACTAATCTCCAATTATTTCGGGAGCTACCGAGCCGCTCTTCTAGCAGCCACTTTCTTCTGCGCGCTCTCTCTTGGAGGAAATATCATTTATATCTTAATGGACCGCCGTGGAGAAAAAGTCTTAAATCTCCGGGATGAAAGTGTTCAAGAAAAAATCAATTTTAAAGACATTAAGGAATTTAAACCTACTTACTGGTATGTAACCCTCTTGTGTGTCACCTTTTACTCGGCTATCTTTCCTTTTACTGCCCTTTCTACTGACTTTTTTGTTGATAAGTGGGGCATTGCCCGGGTGGCTGAATCCAGCGGAAGTTTTCTCGCTCGTGTTTTTAACAACTTCCTCCATATGTTCAGCACAGCCGGTGGCATCTCTTCTATTATTATTTTTGCCTCGATGATTCTCGCCCCCTTTGCCGGACAGCTGGTTGACAAAATTGGCCGGCGAGCTTCATTAATGCTCATCGGCTCTTTATTAATGATTCCCAGTTACCTCCTTCTGGGCTTAACCCATATTTATCCCGCTTATCCCATGATTTTCCTGGGGGCTGCTTTTGTCCTAGTTCCCGCAGCCATGTGGCCTTCAATTCCGTTGATTGTCCGGAGTGAGAGAGTGGGTACTGCTTTTGGGCTGATGACGGCTATCCAAAACATTGGCCTGGCTCTTTTTCCTCTCTTCAATGGCCTTCTCCGGGATTGGACGAAAAGTTACACCAGCTCCATGCTGATGTTTGCCAGTCTGGGAGTTATAGGATTTTGGTTGGCCTTTTTATTGAAAAAAGCTGACACTAAAGAGGGCGGGGCCTTAGAGAAAGAAAAAGTAACTAAATAAACCTTATTCAACTTAACTTCAAGAGGGGAGGAGAAATGAAATTTTTCTTAACTTATGGCTATCCAAAGAAAAATTTCACCGATTCTCTCCCTTTAAAAGGAGGCAGCTATGACAGAAGAAAAACATGATATTTATTTAAAAAGAGGGCCTCTGCTTATCTATCTAGGTCTAAGTTTGGCACTTTTACTTCTCATCGGGAGCGCCCTCGCCCTTTATTATTTCAAAGGCATCCGTCAAATAACCACCCAAGATATAGCTTCTGCCGAAAAAATACTTGGGCTCCATTTCACTCCTCAGGAGAGAAAATTACTCCAGCCTAATCTTGTCCGCAATCGTCGGGCCTACCAAAGTTTACGCCAGCATTCTTTAAATAACTCCATTCCTCCGGCTCTCCAGTTCAATCCTTTGACCTCAGATCTTCCAGATAAGCCCCGGGCTCCATTTAAGGGGTTCACCATTGACGAAAAAGTGGAACTACCAACCAACCAAGAGGAGCTGGCTTTTTTCCCTGTGACTAAACTCGCTGCTTTAATTAAAACTCGGAAAATCACGGCCACTGAATTAACCAAGTTTTATCTCCGACGCTTAAAAAAATACGGCCCTAGGCTAAACTGTGTGATCACTTTGACCGAAAAACTGGCTTTGGCTCAGGCCAAACGCGCTGATGAAGAATTGGCCAAAGGAATTTATCGGGGTCCCCTCCATGGAATACCTTGGGGAGCCAAAGACCTCCTGGCGACCAAAGGAATAAAAACCACTTGGGGAGCTAAGCCTTACCAAAACCAAGTCATTGATGTCACCGCAACAGTGGTCAAGAGATTGGAAGAAGCCGGAGCTGTTTTGGTAGCCAAATTATCTATGGGGGCCCTGGCCATGGGAGATGTTTGGTTTGGTGGTCGGACAAAAAGCCCTTGGGACCCAAAAAAGGGGTCGAGTGGGTCTTCAGCCGGTTCGGCGGCCGCCACCGCAGCCGGTCTGGTAGGCTTTTCCATCGGCACTGAGACGTGGGGGTCGATCATTTCACCCTCTACCCGTTGCCAGGTGACAGGATTAAGACCAACTTTTGGACGGGTCAGCCGCTATGGAGCTATGGCCCTGAGCTGGAGTATGGACAAAATCGGACCTATCTGCCGGACAGTTGAAGATTGCAGTCTGGTTTTCTCGGCCATTTATGGCCCAGACGGAAAAGATTTAACTGTAGTTGATCTCCCCTTCAACTGGCCGCCTAACCTTGAACTAACCTCTTTGAAAGTCGGCTACTTAAAAAAAGAGTTTGAAAAAGAACATCGCGGGAAAAAAATCCACCAAAAAGCCCTGGAAACTTTGCAGTCCCTAGGGGTCAAGCTTATTCCCCTTGAATTACCCGACTTTCCGGTTTATTCTCTCTCTTTTATTCTCAACGCCGAAGCCGCTGCTGCCTTTGACGAATTAACGCGGAGTAATCGGGACGACCTGCTCGTTCGTCAAGGTCGGGGAGCCTGGCCTAATATTTTCAGACAAGCTCGTTTTATTCCCGCGGTCGAATACATTCAGGCTAATCGTTTCCGCTACATCTTAATGACTAAAATGGCGGAATTATTTAAAAAAATTGATGTTTATGTAGCGCCGCCTTTCGGAGATAATCTCTTACTGACCAACCTAACTGGGCACCCAGCCGTAGTGGTACCAACTGGTTTTACTTCTCAAGGAGAGCCAACCAGTTTAACCTTTATCAGCGATCTCTATCAAGAAGAAAAAGCTCTCTTTCTGGCAAAAATTTTTCAGGAAGCTACTGATTTCCATCTTCGGCATCCGGATCTAAGTATTTTGGCTGGTAATTCTGCCCAAAAAGAGAACTGAATTATTTTTTAAGATAAAAATAGACTTTCGATCAACTCTGCTTTTACGAAAGACTTTTGTTCTCTCCGCTTATTAGTTGGGGAGCGCTTTAAAACAAACCAGCAAAAACCAAATCAGCGTGAAACAGTTCTCTGGTTCGCCGGCGGACTCTCCAAGGAACTGTTTCCTTAACTTTCAAATAGAACCAAAACTTGTTATATAAATGCAACTTTTTTAGGTAATATCGAGCAAAATCAGTCATATTATCAATCAGAATACGACCTATTTGTTTTCCTTTCTCGTCAAGAACAATTATTTTATAAACAGGTTCCTGACCTTCTTTGGTGATTTCTTCCAACTGACCATACACTTTAACTGTTTCTTTGCCTTCCCAAAGTTTATTTTTATTATAAGCCAAATTTTCCAACGTTTCATAAGCTTCTCTGGCTTTGAGATCAATATAATCTTCCAACGTAGGTTCTTCACTCCGGGTATAAAGAGACTGCCAGGTCCCTGACTCATCCTTAACTTCTAAAGTGTTAACAATTAATAAAGATGGTCTTTCCGGAGTATACTCTCCTTCTCCCTTAACCTCTTTTCCGATCAAGGTGGAAGCATCAAAATCGCCGGCTAAATACAAATCAAAGCCACTCACTTGAGGAACATACATATAGTTCCCAACAGCAGTTTTTACTTGACCTTCGAAATTAATAATGCCTTCTTGAGAAACTACCGCAGTTTCCTCGGCCGGGGCTCCCTCCTCCGCTTTCTGTCCACATGAAATTAATGTAGCCCAAATAAATAGAAAAATTAAAGCCAGCAGAGCAACCGACTTTAATCCCCTTAAACTCAAACTGGTTGTCCTAACTTTGTCGTTCATAATCAACCTCCATGATTAAAATGAGCAAATTCTCTCAGGCATGTTGTTTGCTTAACATGCTTACTTAATTTCAAATAAGAGTCTTATTTTATACCACTTGACTGATGAAATGTAAAGAAAAAAAGCCCCTCTCCCCGCACTCCAGGCTCCATTCTTTAGAGGAAAAACTTTATCTTCTGACAGAACCCTTTTTCCTGCAAAAAACCTTTTACTTCTCCCCTCTACGGCCTCTCCCTTTTGGAGGAAAAAGATACTTAGAGGTTTAAATTCTTTCCCTCAACTTGGAGGCAACCAGGGTAAAACCCTGGTTGCCATCAACCCAAAATGTCATTTCTTTTTCAGAATAGGCATGCCAGTACGTTCAGTCTCAATAACCTGATAACCCTGAGGCACTTCATCCAAAGCCCCGGGTCTGATATCACGGGCAAAATAGTAAATTCTCTGGGTCCGTCCCCCCTTCAAATTAACATCCTTGTAGTGGAGATAATAAGTTACTCCCTTAGAGTTGGTGAAAGCATAAGCCATTGTTTGAACCTCCAAAAATTTTATTTAAAAAACAAAACCCAAGCTTATTCCTATCAAATGGGCTGTGGTTGAATAAGTTCCTTCACCCAAATTCATTCCTAAGGAAGGAAAATAGTAAATATTTCGATTTGGACTGGTCCTTTCGCCAAATAATTCTAGCTGATAACTGATATCCAGAGCAAAATTGCCGCGATTATAGCCAAAACCCGCGGTCAAAGCCCAGCGATTGGCATCAGGCAAAACAGGATCCATATGTTCCGCTGGTTGAGGAGTCTGGTCGTAAAGAACTCCCCACCTTAAAGCTAAATTGGGGGAAGTTTTATACTCAAAACCCAGTCTTAAAGTCAAAGAATCTTTCCAGTCTTCGGGCACAACCATCGGCTCCGGATCGGGATAAGGATCTTGATAATCAATATTAACTGTATAGGCATCATAAGTGCTCCACAGGATATAATTAACGTCAAAAGCAATCAAAAAGCGATCGGTGACTTTTGAAGAAATACCCGCCCCCAAAATATTGGGGAATCTAAATGAAGTTCTAGCTGTCCCCTTGTGGGGAACAAAAGCATTAAATGGGGCAGGAACTCCTGAAGAATCTAGAGTGATATCTCCCTCAAAATCAATCTTGAAACCACTCCGCCAATTAAGTCCAAAAGAAAAAGAATCTCCTTGATAAAGGAGGCCAGCATTGAAGCCGAAACTATTACCGGAAGCCTCAAATTGGGCTGGTATATCCGGCTCTAAAACTCCGGGGATTATTTCAGCGATCTGGACAAGTTTAAACTTTATCGACGCCTGGATGAAACTAACTCCAAAGCCGATTGAAAATCGGTCGCTAACTTTATAGGCCAAAGTTGGATTAAAAAAGAAGGTTTTCATATCATCTTCATAAGCAATATATTTTAGAGGATAATCTTTAGGCCATTTGGTGCCCAATCCATAAGGGGAAAAGAACCCGAAGCCGGCCACAATTCTGTCGCTAAGCTGACGAGTAATATAAATTGTTGAAGGATAAAAAATCTGGCTCTCTTGATTGATCGATTGGTAGGTTGGATCTGGCCAATGAGGAAGCTCAAGATTGCTCTGGCTGGTAATCAGGGTGCTTCCCAAAGAGACCTGGGTCCCCTTCAGCCAGGCTATTCCCGCCGGATTGTGGAAAACTGCCGAAGGATTATTAGCCACAGAAATAAAAGCTCCAGCCATGGCCATAGCAGCAGCCCCATGCTCATAAATCAAAAAACCTGCTCCCTGGAGATTTGGTCCTGTGACCACCAACAAAGCAAAAACTAAAAAACTGATTAATAGATATTTTCTCATTCTGCTCCTTTCTCCATCAATTACAGAAAGGTGGTTGGCCACCTTCAATCTGGGATTATGTCTCGTTTTTATAAGAAAACTCAAGCAATGTCAAGGGGAATGCAAGAAATTTTTCTGTCTTCATTGGGTCTAGGTAAATTAATCGAAAAAAATAAAATTTTTTTAAAAAATTTTAAAAAAAATTTAATAAATTTCTTTACTTTTTATTTCTTTTTTGTATAATTTATGTTGGCTCTCTTGGGCGGGCTGGAGAGAGCTCCCACCTTTTGGTTCCCATCATCAACCCCCCCTTTTGCTGACAACAGCCCGCACCCTTTTACAATAGCCAATAAGATTGGGAAGCATCTCTATTTTATTGAAAGAAGGGATCAATCCGACAGACAGCTCAATCATCCCGGAAGTAAGAATACTTACATAAGATCTCATTCAATTGACATCTCTCATCAGGAATGTTATTAATCTACGACAATCTGGAAGAAAAAGAGAGTCAATGAAAAAAGGCTGACCATCGCTCCAATCCATGAGAATATCAACAAGAGCGAAGAGGAAAAACAAAAGTGGCTGAGACAAATCTGAATCTCGAAAAACGTTACGCCCGCCTTTATCATCAACTTCTAACTTTACTCGAGAAAAGCCCTCTTCTCCTCAGTCAAATGACTACTGTCTGCGCTCTCCTTCACCACAAATTAAACCTTTTTTCTGGACAGGTTTTTATATTCTAATCAACGAAGAACTCTGTGTGGGACCATATCAAGGTCCACTAGCTTGTCAGAAGTTACCTAGAGGTCGGGGAGTTTGTTGGGCCGGAATTAAAGCCAGAAAAACCATTATTGTGCCCGATGTCCATCAATTTCCGGGGCACATTGCCTGTGATTCTCGCTCCAACTCAGAAATAGTTGTCCCTCTCTCTGACTCACTGGGAAACGTTTGGGGAGTATTTGATGTTGATAGCCGAAAACTAGAGGCTTTCTCTAGGGTCGACCAAATCTGGTTGGAAAAAATTCTTCAACTCCTCACTCCATCTCCAGAAGAACTAAAGCGGCTTTCTATATCCCCAATTTCCTAATCGGTTAAAGGAGCTTTTTCTAATGAAGCCAGGAGGAGAATAATTTGTTTCATAGCCAGAAATAATCCATCTATTTCCGCCTCTTCCCGTAGACTATGTTTGAAACGTCCATAAGTTCGGCCTAAATTAACGGAAAGAAGGCCATAGGCTAACCCTACATTAGCTTCGGTAGACCCTAAAGGATCGACCTCAATATCTTTTATTTTTAAATACTCCAAAATATCAACCAATGTCTTCACTAAAAATGAATTGCGGGCGCCGGGAAGTTGATAGGCTGGAGAATCTTTTCTTAAGTTTAATTCTAAAAAAACATTTTCTTCATAAGCTACCTGGCGACAAATTTGCTCAATCTCATTTTGAATTCTCATTAATTCCTTTTGAGAAGCTGATCTTAAATCAATGGTAAAATAAGCCTCTTGGGGCACAGCGTTGGTGACTTTCCCTCCGCCGATCATTCCGACGTTCAAAATTGTCCATTTCTCCAAGGGCTGAGCAGGACAGTCAATTTGATAAAGTCTGGTAATAGTTTTAGCTACAGCTACAGCCGGATTGGGAATGCCCCGACTTTGCATAGTGTGAGCTCCAGGACCCCGGTAGACTACTCGACCACCACCAAACCCTAAAGCACCATAATGAACCTTGCCTAAATCGCCATCTAAGGCTAAGACTAAATCAAACTTCCTTGGCAACTCAGCCAAATAAGCTTTCATGCCCACAAAACCAATCTCTTCGCCCACCGTGGCCAAGAAATAATAATTGTGCTTGGGTTTAAATCCTGCGTTTTGTAAAGCTTTAATCGTCCAGATAAGATTAATCAAACTGGCTGTATCATCCCCGATCCCCGGTGCCTTAAGAAGATTGCCTTCTCGTTTAACCCTAATTGATTTCACACCTTGAAAAACTGTATCTAAATGAGCCGTAACCAAAATTTTTTTCCCTGTTTTTTGCCCTGGCCAAACTCCTTGGACATTGCCACTTTTATCCAAGCCAACTTGACTAAGTCCTAATTCCTTGAATATCTTCTCCATATAGGCAGCCCTCTTACCTTCCTGACCAGAAGGAGATGGAATTTCAGCTAAATAAATCCAATTAGCAATTATTTCTTCTCGGCTCTGCTCCAAAAAGGCAAAGGCTTTCTTTATTAATGGAGTAGTTAATAACTTGGGGGTAAAGAGAGATTCATCGCCCTGAGCTGCCCCCTGAAAAACAAATAATATCAATCCTAAAATAATGAAACATCTCTTACTCATAATTCCTCCATTTTTATTTCCGTGAACGGGCCCTTTTCTGAATCACTGTCTGTCCCATTAACTCCATGATAATCTTAACCGCCGCTGCAGCCGTTATTCCTAACGGATCTTTTTCTGGATTTACTTCAACCAGATCAAAGCCAATAATCTCTGCTTGGAGATGATGAATGATGTCCAGAGCCTGACGAGTGGTCATTCCTCCTGGTTCAGGATGAGATACTCCTGGAGCAAAAGCCGGATCCAAAACATCGATATCAAATGAGATATAGAGAGGACGTTCAAATTCTAAATATTCAAGCGAACCAAGATCCTTCATTTCAACCATTCTAATCTTAAATTGCTGGGCATAATCTCGATGCTCGCCAATTACCGCCCTTACTCCGATCTGAACTAATTGGGTAGCTAACCCCTCTTCCATAATTCGATAGAAAGGACAGGCATGAGAATATTTATCCCCATATAATTCATTATATAAATCAGGATGGGCATCGAAATGAAGAACATCCAGAGATCCATACACGCGAGCCAACCCTCGAACCACAGGCAGACTGATGGAATGGTCTCCGCCCAGAATCACCGGAACTGCCTCTTGTTGAGCTACCATCTCGACTAAGGATGAGACCTGGTCACACAAATCGTCATAATCTCCGCTCAACTTTAAGTCCCCTAAATCTACAAATCTCGTTTCTTCCTCTAAGTCAATGCCTAATTCCGTCCAGGCATTTAAAATTAAACTACTCGAGGCTTCCCGGATAACTTGAGGAGCTTTATGGGGCCCCTTGAGATAACTTTCCTTCTCATCAAAAGGCACTCCAATCAAGGCAAAATCATAAGGGCCGGTAGCCTCTTTCTTTAAAGCACCGCCAAAATCAGTCATTCTTCTCTCCCCAGGAAAAAATTAATTCTTTCTTAAGCTTTTCCGCCCGAACAATTCTCGACGGAAAAATAATTTTTCTCGCCACTTCTAATTTATAATATTAACCTGGTCTATTCATAAATTAAAAAATTTGAGCCAAGAACAGTCAAAAATCTTAGCAGGTGATTGGTCCAATCTTTTTTGGTTATTCCCTCTCTCTTCTTTTTCTAACGTATTATATATCAATACGTTATGAAGGAAAAGATCTTTTTTTATGTATTATCCAGGATTAATATAAATAAAAAATAAAAGAATAAATCACTCGATTAAAGCTCAATGGCCTTGATTCAACTAATCTCCAGATCTCCATAAAGACCAAAAGCAGCAAAGCTAACCGCCGATCGACTCGCTGAATCAATCCAAAAATCATAATCAAGCAACTCGCCTCTCAGACCAGGCCAAATAAGCATTAAAATCATTAAAGCTGAAAACCCACAAATATTATACTTATCTTTAACTTCCTGATTGATCTGCCAAAACTTTTGAGCATCTCCTCGGGCTAAAGCAGTCATCAACTTTTCATCATTGGCCCGAGCTTGGGACACCAAGGCCTCACCTGGAAGTGAATGTCCAAATTTTAAACCCACATGAGCCAAATCTACACTAGCGATAATCAGCCATTGCGACTGTTTACGATGAATAATTTGCTTAATTTTTGTCACCCACGCAAGCAATCCAGGAATATCTCTAAAGTCTTTCCCCCCGAGTAAATATTCATGGAAAGAACCAATTAAAATAGGCACAATTTCAAAAGAATCGCCGTATAAATATTGAAGAAAGAGAAGTTGAAACTCAAGGGAATGTTCACTTCGATGAGCAAAATCGTCGGGAGAAATCACCCGGGAAGCGTCTTTCTTCAATTCTTCAATAATATCTTTAGCCGTCCTAACTCGACCCAGCGGAGTTTCAAAATCTTTACTGGTGAGACTCACCAATCCCGAAGAAAGATGATGACCCGTACCTAGAAGAAGAATCAATGGTGGCTTTCTTGCGGGCAAAAGCCTATAGCCCGCAGCATATACCCGCGCCCCCACCTCGAGATCTATATGGGGCACAATTAAGCCTTTAAGGCTTACTTTTCTCCCTGTTATTTCTGTTTTTTTCCCTTTATCCAAGATCCCTTTTAAAAATTGAAGCAGGCTCTCTTTCTCGGCTGGATAAGCTTGGCCAGCTAAGGCTGGGGGTCGAACGGATAAACGGGCAAAACTCTGGACCATTGCCTGCTTCTCTCGACGATAATGAGGTGTATCTAATAAAAAAAGCCGGTCAAGATCATCAACCATTTGTCTGATCTCAGTTTGACTACTAAAAACCCCCTGATTCATCCGGATCCAATTAAGTTGGAGTTCATCGATAGATGTAGATTTTTGTAATAATCGGAGGAAATTTAATGTCTCTCCGTAGATAACCAGAGGTTTTTTCACTAAACCCACGGGATCTTTGACCACCAAAGCTTCTTTCCCTTGATAAACCGTCCAGAGATATTCTAGATCTTCTCTTAACTGAGGCAGCTTTTCTTTTTCCGACATAAGATAACCTTTTTGGTATTTACCTGAGTTAAAGAAAAATTGCAAACATTAAACATAGTTAAAATTGCTCGAAAGCCAAAAAGTTTGTTAAGATAAACCAAATTTTTCTAAGGTAACCCGACGGATGAGTTACCCAAGGATGAGTCGGAAATTTAATCATTTAAATCGGCTGAGCACTAGTCCTGATAAAATCTTACCTTTTTCCCCGGATAAGAGGTATGTCATTTTTTCCGACCAGCATAAAGGAGATGGCAGTCGAGCTGATGATTTCAAAAAGAATGCCGAACTATATTTCTCCGCTTTATCTTATTATGAACAAGAAGGTTATGAATTACTTGTTTTGGGTGATAGTGAAGAACTCTGGGAAAATGATATTTTGAGTATTTTTAATAATTACTCTGATATAATCCGCCAAGAAATTCAATTAGCCCCCTCAACAGCTGATGGTCGCAAAATCAGAATTTGGGGCAATCACGATAAAGAAGTGAGTCTTAAAGGTTTTTCTCAGCGCTTAAAGGACCTGAAAATTAATCTTTTTGATGATGTTGAATTCCGTGAAGCTGTCTCACTGGGAAGAAATATTTTTCTAGTTCACGGACATCAAGGACGTTTTTTTGAAGACAAAGCTTGGCGGATAAGCCGCTGGGCGGTTCACTTTATTTGGAAATCAATCCAGAAAATTCTCAATATCGGCATAGACGGGCCAGCCGAAAATCCCTACTTACGAAATCAACTGGAAGAAGATTACTACCGCTGGGCGAAACAAAATAAGCGAATTCTCATCTGTGGTCATACTCACCGAGCTATGTTTGCTTCTCTAAGTCATTACCATTATCTTCTTCGGCAGCAGTCGCTTCTCTTAGACAAAAGCCAACAGGACAAAAGTTTCTCTTCTCCTTTCAATAAAGAGAAGCTGGCCTATCTTGAAAAAGAAATCCATCGCGTCCTTCAAAAAAGCCAGGGACTTAGGCCTCCTTCATTCGAATCTATCCCTCTTCCCTGCTACTTTAATAGTGGATGCTGTGGCTACACCAATGGTATTACCGCTCTTGAGATGCAGTCCGAGGCAATTAGGTTAATTAAATGGGAAAAAGACAAACAGAGGCGAATTTTGCAGGAAGGAAATCTCCAAGAGTTTATCTATAAAATTAAAACCACTAGAGATTGAATCGCTTTTCACCCAAGGGAGGGGGGACGGGAGGAATTCTCCCGCCCCTACTCAATCAAAAAACAAGCGCCGTGAGGAGGGATGTAATCAAAATAATAATGATTTCTTCGGCTGTCATCACCTTAAAAGAGGAATTTGGGGTGATTTTTCCCTTATTTTTGAGCTAACCCTTCTCTCTGTTCCCGGTGAAGAAATATTTGCTTTTCTCCTTTAAAGGCATATAATCGGAAATATAACTGAGGTGAAGGAGGTATAATGCAAAAAATCAAGTCTATCGAAACCAAGGAAGATGTTATTAAATTATTAAATTTAGCCCTAGAACACGAATGGGCAGTAAGTTTTGAATATGTCATTCATGCCTATTCCATGGCCAAGGGAAAATATTTTTATTTCGACCCTATAATGAAAATTCAAAAAGACGCCCGGGCTCAGACTATTCAGATTGGTATCGATGAAATGTATCACGCCCTCCAATTGGGAATAATCATTACTAAACTGGGAGGCCAACCTTCTTTTAAAACTGACGAAATAGTCCGTTACCCAAAAGTCATTGACAACTTAATTCATGATAAAAAAACTGAAGATATGGTCACTTCCCTCTATCAACAAGCCCAATTCAAAGAAGGCGTCTTCCCTGAAATAAAATACATGATTTGGAATATCTCTTATGATGAAATCAGGCATTCCCGCCAATTCGAAGCCATGATAGAGGCTCTTCGAGCTGCTGGTCAATCAGAAGATCTCTGTTTCTCCTCTTCACCCGTTAATAAAGACAAAGAAGAAATAGCCCTTCTCCATCAAATAACCCGTTTAGAGAATGACATTATGCATCATTATCTCAAACATGTAATTCTTTTTAGCGATCACCAAGATCTAAGCCAAAGACTTTTTAAAAACTCCATTGACCATATGCGTCACTGGGACAAAAACTCAGGAATTTTAGTTAAACTGAATGATGTCATCCAAATTGAACAAGCTCATCGGGACAACAAAGGAGTAGAGAAAAGCCTCCAACCAATGCCTGCGGAATATCCTGGTGAAAACCGATTGTCGGCGTTGGAGATACTTTTAAAAAAAGAACAGGAGATAATTCGTGCTTATGAAAAAATCATCCCTCTTTTCCCCGAAGGAGAAATAAAAGAACAACTTCAAATTCATCTGGCTCTTGATCGGGAACATATTTTCACTCTTGAAGCTCTCCTCAACAACCTTCAACGCTTTCCAGAAATAAACTAGCTCCTTAAATGATAAGGAGGTTTTGATGAAAAAAATCCTGACTAAGATTGAAAAATTCCAATATTTTTATCCTTATTCGGTAGCTGTTGTTGGGGCCAAATCTGAAAGCGGTCTTAATTATATGACGTGTGCCTGGCATACAGCTCTTTCCTTTTCCCCGCCTCTCTTTGGAGTCTGCATTTCCAAAAAAAGAAAAACTCATCAAGTTATTTCTGAAGCCCGAGAATTCTCGGTTAATTTCTTATCCATTGACCAAGTCAAACTTTCCGCCCAATTAGGCCGCCGTTCGGGTCACGAATTAGACAAAATTAAAGAATTCCAGGTAAAACTTTCTCCGGCTCAAGTGATTCAATCTCCTATTTTGGAAGAAGCCTACGCTTGCTTTGAATGTCGTCTGATCGAAATCAGGGCCTTTGGTGACCATGACCTCTTTGTGGGGGAAGTATTGGCCATTCATTTTGAAGAGGAAGCCTTTGACCAAGATGGAGTTCTTTGCCCCGGTCGGATCTCACCCCTATGTTATCTCGGAAGTGACTTTTACGTTACCCTCGACCCGGATACTCTCAATCATGTTTTACCTGATTAACCAACAACCTGCCTGTATCTTTAACTCAATCAAATTTTCTAATGAAAAACTCAGGAGGGAGTAATGACTAGAACTAGTAAAATATTAATTTTAAGTCTGGGACTAGTACTGGTGATTGGCCAATTTTACGCCGCTGGTCAAGACAAATCATCTCTAGAAACCCAGCAAAAACTGACCATTGACCAAATAATGCAAGGAGAATCTTTTGTTGGCTCCCCACCAAACAACATTATGTGGTCGATCGACAGTCAATTTGTTTATTTCCGCTGGAAAAAACCCGGTGAGGAAAAAGTCTCTCTCTACCGTCTTTCTCCCAAAAAACTTGTTCCGGAAAAAATAAAACCCTCTGAAATGTTAACCCACCCTCCCATCTCCTCACTTTCCGGGAGAGCCTGGGGTTACTCTCGCTGGCGGCAATTCGGCCTGAATTTAGTTTACGACCGAGATCGTCAGCGGGCTTTGCTTCTGGAACACGGTGACATAAGTTTGCTCAATGTCAAGACAGGCCAGATAAAACTCCTGTTGCAAACCGACGAACCTGAGACCAGAGCCCGCTTCTGTTTTGATCAACAAAAAATAACCTTTGTTGTCCGCGACAATCTGTTTCTCTATTCATTAAAAGACGGTCAACTCATTCAATTAACTTCATTTACCCGGAAAAAACCACCCGAGAAAAAAGCCGCAACTGAGATAGAAAAATGGTATCGAGCCCAGCAACGTCGGCTCTTTAAAGAGTTCCAACCTAAAAAAAGGCCAACAGGGCCTTACTTCAGCCTTGCCTTGGGCCCCAAAAAACAACCCCGGAAACCCTTCTATCTCCAGGAAAAACAGAATGTCTATTTTCTGGAACTATCTCCAGATGAAACTAAAGTCATCTTTTTCCTCTCAGAACCTCATCCCTCAACCAAGCTTACTTTAGTTCCTAAATTTGTAACTCGAAGCGGCTACACAGAAACTATTTCCTCCCATGCCAAAGCCGCTGATATCACTCGTCTCTATCGGGCGGGAATCATGTCGGTTAAGACGGGTCAGGTCACTTGGATTGATTATGGCCAAGGAGAGCGTCTGATAATTCCCCGGGGCACCTACTGGTCGCCTGATGGACAGAAATGTCTTCTTTTGGGCAGTTCCGAGGACCGTAAAGATATCTGGCTGTGGTTACTTAATTTGGACACTGGTCAGGTTCAAATTTTGGAACATGTTCACGACTCAGCCTGGATAGGCCGCTTCAGTTTGACTAATATCATCTGGTGGCCAGATAGCCAAACTATTTCATATATTTCAGAAAAAAATGGTTTTGCTCATCTCTACCAATGTTCTCTACAAGGTTATAAAAAAGCCTTGACCTCCGGTAATTTTGAAGTTTCATCTGCTTGGCTCTCCCAAGATGGCCAATACTGGTACCTTATAACTAATGAAAAGCACCCGGGAGAAACCCACCTCTATCGAATGCCCCGGTCAGGAGGCCCTCGTCAACAAATAACTCAAGGTGAAGGCCGCTATCAAGTTTATCTCTCTCCTGATGAAAAATATTTGGCTCTTTTATTCTCCACGACCAACCATCCCCCTGAGCTGTATCTGCAAAAAAATTCACCCCAGGCCAAACCCATTAAAATTACTGAATCTACTACCCCAGCCTTCCGGGCTTATCACTGGGTTCAACCCGAAATTATTACCTTTAAAGCCAGAGACGGCTTTACTGTTTATGCCCGGTTATACAAACCTCAAAAATGGCATTCGGAAAAACCAGCTGTCATCTTCATTCATGGAGCGGGTTATTTACAAAATGCTCATAAAGGATGGAGCAGCTATTACCGAGAATATATGTTCCACAATTTTCTCTTAGAACATGGTTATCTGGTATTGGATATCGATTACCGAGGCAGTGCTGGCTATGGTCGGGATTGTCGAACCGCTATTTATCGGCATATGGGTGGAAAAGATCTGGATGATATTGTCGATGGAGCTAAATTTCTGGTGGATAAAATGGGCGCCAATCCCCACAAAATTGGTGTTTATGGAGGAAGTTACGGTGGGTTTCTGACTCTTATGGCCATGTTTACTCAGCCAGATGTCTTCGCTGCTGGAGCGGCTCTTCGTCCGGTCACGGATTGGGCCCACTATCATCCGGGCTACACTGTGGATATTCTTAATCGGCCCCATCTTGACCCCGAGGCCTATGAAAAGAGCTCGCCCATTTACTTCGCCGAAGGACTTAAAGGGGCTTTACTCATCTGCCACGGTATGGTCGACACCAATGTCCATTTTCAAGATACTGTTCGACTGGTTCAACGCCTGATTGAGCTAGGCAAAGAAAATTGGCAGGTAGCTATTTATCCAGTGGAAGGTCATGCTTTCCATAACCCTTCCTCCTGGGCCGACGAATATAAACGGATTTTCAAACTGTTTGAAGAACATTTGAAATAACTACTTATTTTGGTTATATTTACTCAAAAATGAGTACTGTTCTGGAAGTCCGGAATCTCCATAAAACCTTTACTACTGGTTTCATTCCCCAGAAAAAGAAAATTCTCAAGGGAATCACTTTCAAAGTTGAAGAAGGAGAAATCTTTGGTTATCTCGGTCCCAATGGAGCCGGGAAAACGACCACTCTCAAATGTATTTTAGGCATCATCTTCCCCAATAAAGGAGAAATCCGTCTTTTTGGTTTACCCCACACCTCTCTCCAAGCCAAAGCAAAAATCGGCTTTCTTCCCGAAAATCCATATTTCTACGAATATCTGACCGCGGTTGAATTTCTCCGTTTCTATGCCCAACTATTTGGGCTACCTCGCGATAAGAGAGAAAAGAAAATCGACCAGCTTCTCCAGTTGGTCGGACTGGAAAAAGCTGCAGCCACCCAACTCCGCAAATTCTCCCGAGGAATGCTTCAACGAATCGGACTGGCTCAGGCTTTAATCAATGACCCTTCTCTGGTCTTCCTCGATGAGCCTCTGGGAGGACTTGATCCCCTGGGACGCAAAGAAATGCGGGATATTATTCTCCGACTCAGAGAAGAAGGCAAAACGGTTTTTCTTTGTTCTCACATCCTCCAGGATATCGAAATGGTCTGTGACCGAGTGGCGATAATTGTTGACGGCAAAATTCTCAATCAAGGCAAACTTCAGGATTTGGTTTCTGAAAAAATCCTTTTTTACGAAGTTGTTGTTTCTGGAGTTCCCGCTTCTTCTTTTGCTTCCCTGGGAGAGTGTTTAGCCGAGGACGGGGGAAGATTACTCCTAAAAATAACAGCCGAAGAAAATATCAAAAAAGTAATAAAAATTGTTTTGGAAAAGGAGGGGCGGCTCCACTCTTTAACCCCCCGGACCGCCACTTTAGAAGACCTGTTTGTTGATTTGGTGAGACAAAGATGAAGATTTTGACGGTAGCTTTAAACACTTTTAGGGAAGCTATCCGAGACCGCATTCTTTATTTGCTTCTTTTCTTTGCAGCTATCGGCATCGCCTTCTCCCGTTTTTTAGCTCTCCTAACTGTGGGTGATCGCGTCAAAATAATTAAAGATGTCGGCTTGGCCTCTATCTCTCTTTTCGGCATGCTCATGGCTATTCTTATCGGCACGGGCTTAGTCTATAAAGAAATAGACAAAAAAACTATTTTCACCTTAATGGCCAAACCAATTCATCGTTACCAATTTCTTCTAGGTAAATATTTGGGGTTGGTTTTCACCTTGGCGGTCATGATCGGGCTAATGAGTTTTATTTTTCTTGCCCTTATCTTCGCCCACACCTTAACTATCGAGTGGAAATTGTTAATTGCCATCCTCTTCATCTTCATTGAACTCTGTGTCATTACGGCCGTGGCTATACTTTTTTCTTGCTTCTCCACGCCCATTCTTAGCTCACTCTACTCCCTGGCTTTTTATCTCATCGGCCACCTTTCCTGGGGCATGGAAACTCTTATTGCTAAAACCAAACCAGGCTGGGGAAAAACTTTACTCAAAATTATTTATACTTTTTTACCTGATTTAGAAAACTTTAATTTTAAAACCGAAGTAGTCCACAACTTACCTATTCCTGGAAATATTTACTGGCATTCTTTTCTTTATGGGTTTTTCTATTCTCTCTTTCTCTTGGCTTTAGCCATGCTCATCTTCCACCGAAAAGATTTCGTCTAATGAGCCGGAAAAGTTCAATTTATACTGCTATGGCCTTGGTTAGTTTAGTTATTTTTATGGGGCTAAAATTAAAGCTAGACCAAATACCCCGGCAGAAAGTACCCGGCTCATCCATAATTTATCTTCCTTCAGGCAAATATCTCAAATATGCCACTTTTGGCTACTCATCTATGCTGGCTGATCTTATCTATATTTGGGCCATCCAGTATTATTGTAACTACAACATTCCTGACCGTTTTCAATATTTAGAGCATATTTTCTCTATTATTTCTACCCTTGACCCCCACTATCTTGACCCCTATGAATTGGGCTCAATG
>QMPV01000015.1 GCA_003648765.1 Candidatus Aminicenantota bacterium | reverse complement strand
TTAAAAGAGTATTTTTTTTAAATCCTTGAAGCACTAGACTGATTTGACCGTCTTGAAGAGCAGCCTGAATTTTATGGAAGGGATGGATGCTTTGGAAAAGAATAACAGGATTTATTTTAGATTGTTTAGGCCAGAATGAGGCGCGCAGAAAGCTAAAGGTATCTTTAGCTTGAAGCCAAAATATTAGAGGTTTATTTCGGATTAGGAGCAGAAAAGGAGCACTGTCTGCTGTGGAGTTATCTGTTATTTTTTGGGTGTTTGACCATTTGCCTGCTTGGAACCTTCGGCCGAATATTTCGTAATCGTGTCCGTCGTACCCACTCCAGACTAGCCAGATTTGCCCGTCTGGACCCTCTTTAATTTGGGGGAAGAGGTCGGGGTAGGGATTGGGTTCACTTAAACATTTCACTGGAGTCCAGTGACCGTTGTCAAAACAAGTAACAAAGATATCATCATTTCCTTGAAGATTACCCACCCAAAAAACCCAGATTCGGTTACTCTGATCTATAAGAATTCGAGGAAAAGAAGCAGAATTTAATGAAGGATGGTTTATCTTCCAAAAAGTCGCGGTGGCCGTTTGATATCCTTGTAATGAAAATTGAGCTGAAGATTTTTCCAACCAGACAAAAACGGCCTGATTAGCCAGGTCAAAAGCAAAATCAAGAGAAGAGGGATAAATCTGCTGGGTAGAGTGGGTGAGGGAAAGTCTTAGAGATGGGCTTTGCTCTATTTTTTCTAAAATTAGTTGCGGAAATGAAGTTTCGTTGGTGATTCCAGCCAACCAAACATCGCCCTGTCTATCTTTTTGAAGATTAAAATCGATTGAGCCTAACCAATGTTCGGAAAAATGGCTATTTTCAACAATACCGAGGTACGTTTCCTGACTGAGTTGACTTCGCAGGTACACGGCCTGTCCGGTTGGGAGGTAGATAATCCGAGAAAGACGGCCGGAGGGAATGTTTTTTATATGGAAAAGCTTGGGTTTAAAGGGAGAAATTTGGGTAAACAGGCCCTGAACTTGGGTAACAGACAGGATCAATAATCCTAGAAATACGTTTTTTAGCCATCTCATGGAAAGATATCTTAGAATATCCTGATTAATCAATCAACTTAGCTTCATTGGGGAGTTTTCCAGAAAGGCATTAACGCCCAACCTGAGGAGCCAGATTGCTGGAGAAGTTGACAAATCTTGAGCATTTTTAATTCCTGAGGGCTGACTTGAACCTGAAGTTCTCTAATAAGCGAAGGAGAGGCAGTTATCCCCCGGCGGGAAAATAAATAGCTCCACAAGGAAATCTCCCGAGGGAAAACCACCAACTTAACCTCTCTTTCTGGGGGAATACCCGCTAATTCTTTGACCTTATTCAAGGCCAAGGTCAAGCCACCTAAATCATCAACTAGACCCAATTGGAGGGCTTGAGCACCGGTCCAGACACGGCCTTTGGCTATTTTCTGAACTTCTTCTTTGGGTTTATTTCTGGCTTCAGCTACCAGCGAAAGAAATTGGTTGTAAATTTGGGAAATTTGGTCTTTAAGGAGTTGCCTTTCTTCGAGAGTGAGACGATGGAAAGTGGAAAAGATATCAGCATGACGGCCAAAAGTTAATTTTTCGGCTGTTACTCCAATTTTTTGGTAGAGAGTTATCATGTTTATTTTGCCTGAGATTACCCCAATAGAACCAGTCAAAGTTTGGGGTTGGGCGATTATTCGATGACTGGCCAATGAAATCCAGTACCCGCCTGAACCGGCTACATCGCTCATACTGACTACTACGGGTTTTTCTTTTTTGGTTAAGAAAATTTCCCGGCGGATGATGTCTGAGGCTACGGCTGAGCCGCCGGGACTGTCGACTCGGAAGACCACCCCTTTGATGGATTTATCACTTCTGATCTTCCGAAACCATCTTGTTAAAGTGGTGCTGCCAATCGATTGGAAAGTACTTTCTCCGGTATGGATAGGCCCACTGGCGTAAACCAGAGCCACTCGAGGGCCTTTATTCAAACCTAATGAAGATGGTTTGACCCGGAGATAGTTTGAATAATTAATAAAGTTTACTTTTTTCCCGGTTTGTTTTTTGAGGAATTCTCCTAATTCATCTTGATAAAATAAATGATCCACTAATCCTGATTTTAAGGCTTCTTCCCCCTGATAAAAACCGTGGTCGATGAGCCTTTTCATTTCGGTGGTCTTCTTTTTTCGGGCTTCAGCCACTGTGGTCAAATAGCGCTGGAAGATATCTCGGTAAATAGATTCTAACATTTCCTGGTGGGCGGGCGTGAATTTATCTTCAGTGAACATATTGTAGGCGGTTTTATATTCTTCCAGGTGTTCCACCTCAACTTCGATGCCCAATTTAGTTAAAGTATGTTTAAAGAAAGGCACATATCCTCCCAAGCCATTGATGCCTAGAGTTCCTAAAGGATGCAGGATAATTCCTTGGCAGGCTGTGGCCAGGTAATATTCTTTATCGACATCCAAAGTTTCTTCAAAATAAGCATAGATAGGTTTGTTTGATTGGCGAAAATCCTGGATAAGGTCGCGGAGTTCATTAATCTTTCCCCAATCACATTGCAATTGTCCCAGATATAGGATAATGCCTTTGATGCGAGGATCTACTTTTGCCTTGCGGAACGTGAACCAGAGGTCATACATAGAGAGTTGAGGTGAGACAAGGAAAATCCGGGAAAACAGGTCTGGAGCGCTTCTTTCCACTATGGTGCCTTGAAGTTTAATCACTAGAAAAGAATTAGGTTTAACCGAGGGAGCCTGAGCGAACTCAAAATATAAAATGGAGATGAGGGTGGCGCCAATGAGGAAGATAAAAAAGAAAATAATTATTAATAAATAGGTGGTTCTCCTTTTCATGCCAGCCTCCTGTAAGTGGATTTTACCTATATCTAGCTCAGCGAGGCAAGTTATTTTTCTCCAGTTAGTTTTAAAAGAAGGTCTTTGTTTATTGCTTAGCCCATCCTGGGAGAAAAAAAAGGAGGAGAGGCCTTTCTAACCGATATTCAGCGAGAAAAGGTCAATTTTTTGGTGGAATTCTGGGAGGGAATAGAGGTTCCTGGATATTTTGCCTTTCCTCTCCATTAACACTTAGATACATCTTGGAGAGGGGAGAATAGAAGTTCACTTTAACTTGAAAATGAGAAGAATTGACTGGCGGAGAAGGGGGGGCGTTGATTTAGCTGAATAAATTTAAATAGAAGAAAATTAACTAAAAGGGATAAACTTTTTTCTTTCAGTTTGCGTAAGGAAGGGTGGAAATTAGTTTAACGTGGAGAGGCTGATGTTAGCTCCAAAAAAACCCCAACCAATAATCATTTTTTTGTTTATCCTAATTATTTTTACTCTGGCGGGCTGCGCTTCAGTTCAGTTGATGGAAAACATTGATAATCCCGAACCTTATTTTGCCCAAGCTTATAAACGGATCGCCCAAGTAGCCCGAAAGGATAACCAACAACCCCAGAAAATTTGTCTTTTGGTCTATGAGCGAGATGAAGCGAGACTGGTTCGGTTAACAGCCCCGTTGGGATTGATTTTGGGGATGAAAGATTGTTGGGCCTTTGATGATGAAAGGCCAGCTTTTTCCCATAATCACTGGGTGGATAAGGTCAGTGAGGAAGAATGGCAATTGATTTTCACTAGGGGGGCAGGTCTCCTGTTGGAAGTATTGACTGAAGATGACCGAGTATTGATCTGGCTGGAGTAAAGTTATTTTGCCGAAAAAAAGGATATAATCAGGTAGATGAGAAGCCGAGGAGGATCTAATGAGTTGGCGCGGAAGAATTTTGTCTCTCAGTTGCGGGAGAGGAATGAGGAAGCCGTGGCTCATTGGGTGGCTGTTTATCAGAAAAAGATATTTCGGTTAGCCTATGCATTTTGTGGCGATCGGGAAGAAGCGCTGGATATTGTTCAGGAAACATTTATGCGAGCTTATGAAAAGATGGGATATTTAAAAGAAGAGACCAATATTGAACACTGGCTTTATCAAATTGCTCGCCATCTATGTATCGACCGTTACCGCCGGCAGAAGAGCCAGAAAAGAGGAGCGGGAATTAATCATTATCCAGATGCCTTAACCTTAATAAAACAAGAATGGCCAATGGAAAAAAACAGTGAATTACGTCAATTGATTGGGGAAGCTATGGAGCAACTAAGTCCCCGGCAGAAATTGGTTTTTATTCTCAAACAGATTAATGAACTTAAATTTGATGAAATTGCTCAGGTGCTGGGGATAGCTCCAGGAACTGTTAAGTCGCTTCATTTTAAAGCCCTTCGTCATCTTCGGCATCATCTTCAACCTTTGTTGGGAGGAGAGAAATGAAAGGATGTGGTTTCACCAGAAAAAATTTGGGCGCGTTTTTAACTGATGAATTGACGCCTGAAGAAAGGAATAAAGTAATTTCTCATTTGAAACAATGTTCTTCTTGTCAACAAGAGTTGACTGTTTATCAACAACTCCTCCAAGCCGTGGATGATTTTGCAGCGGGGCTTAGGCGAGAAGAAGATTTCATTGACTGGGAATTATTGGTTCAAAAAGTAAGACACCAGGTAAGAAATCGTCAATTCCAAAGGGAAAGAAAGCCAAGATCAAAACCATTTTTTCAGCAGTCAGGCTGGCGTTCTTGGTTGTCCCGTCCCCTTTGGGCTGGATTAAGCGTTGGAGTAATTATTGGAGCCTTGGCCATGTTACTCATTCTCAAAGGTTGGTTACCTCGTATTTCTCAAGAAGAAGTCTTCTCTTTTTCTCCTCAGATGCTAGACCAGGTTGAACAGCATCTAGCTCGCGAAGAAGTGCGGGATTATTTGGACAAAAGCCAGTTGTTGCTTTTGGAGTTTCTTCAGTTACCCAGTGATCAAGCCCAACGTTTTTGGCAAGAAAAGATGACTGCCGAAGAAATCCAGGAATTATTACTCAAGAAAAAGTATCTTAATTCTCAGTTAGCCGATTTTCGACTAGCTCGAGTTAAAGCTTTGTGCGATCAAATAGAGTTTTTGATTTACGAACTCCTAAAAGTCAGCGAAGGACTGCCATCCGAGGAAATAATCAAGCTCCAGCGATTTATTCAGGAAAAACAATTGCTTTTGAAAATAAACATTATCAGAAAAGAATTAGATGAAAGTGAGGTTTAAAGTGAGAAAAAGAATAACCTTGGGGATTATTATACTTTTAATAATTATAACCGGAACTAGTTTGGCCGAAAAACACAAAGCGGCTGATCTTCTCCAGGAGGCCAAGATTTTAATTTTTGATAAAAAATGGGCCGAAGCAGAAGCTAAATTAACTACTCTTATTCAGCAATTTCCGCACAGTCCTCTAGTCACCGAAGCCCTCTTTTATCGGGCCCGTTGTCTACAAGAGCAACCTGGCCGGGAGACCGAAGCTATAGCCGCTTACCAGCAATTTCTCCGCCGGAAGGAAAAAAATCCTAGTTTGGAAGAGGAAGCCGAGGTCTCAATAATTGATTTGGCTTACGAATTGTATAAAAAGGGAAGAAAGGATTATGTTTCTTTGATTACCGGTCGTCTGGACCGCTCCAATAAAGTGATTCAATATTACGCGGCTCTTAAATTGAGTTATATCCCTGAGAAGAAGATAGCGCGGCGGTGTTTAAAAGTTCTAAAGAAAATCCTTTCTGAGGAAAAAGATGAAGAGCTCCGTGATCGAGCCAAGATTGCTTTGTTACGGGTGGATCCTAAAGCTCTGGATGAGTATGCCGGTGAAAAGACGGCCACTAGAACCAGACTTCTTCATCTTCAGGTTTTTGAGGAAGGGCAATTAAAGGTCAATCTGACGATTCCTTGGGTGTTGGCTGACCTGGCTCTCCGAGCCGTAGATGAGAGAAGTAAGGAGCTTCTTAAAGAAAAGGGCTATGATATTGATCGAATTATCAAAGAATTGAATGAATTTAAAGGAGAAATCCTGGAAATAAAATCCGAAGAGACTGTTATTCGTCTTTGGGTTGATTGATTGTTAAAAAAGGAGGTTTATCGATGAGAAAAGTTAGTATAGCTTTAGTTGTGGCTTTACTGGTAAGTGGCCTATGTTTTTCACGGGTTAAAAGTTTTGAGCGTGACCTGCAAGTTATTCGTCAGGCTGTTCGGAAGAATCCCCACTACGAGAGAGGTCAAGAAGTGAAATGGTTTAAACTTGTGGTCTACGATGTCCGGAGTAAAAAGGATAAAGTCCGGATAACTTTACCTGTGGAATTAGTGGAATGGATTTTTAGATTGGCTGAAGAAGAGAAAGATTTAAGATTGAATTTTAGAGGGAAAAGATTAGACTTGCGTAAACTATGGCGGGAACTCAAAGAACAAGGAGCCACGGCCTTAATTGAAATTTATGATGAAGGAGAAGTCCTTAAGGTCTGGCTGGAATGAATTACTAGTTTCTAACTAAACATCTGATCTGAATTGAAACATTTTGGCCTCAGGTTTTTACCTTTTATCTTGGAATGATAAAATTTTCAGTCATTTCTGGCTCAGTTCAATTTAAATAATAATCCTTCCCCAGCCAATTCGTGGCCTTAACTGAGGAAAGTCGCAAGTGATAGAAAAGGGAATTTTTAAACCAGGTGACCTAGGGTTTTTTTTCTTTTAGGAGGCTTTCCTTTGGTCCAAGGTGAAAGATGATGATTTGACTTTACTCCTTCCAGGTTCCAGATGAAAAGGGAAGGACTCCAAATATTTTCTTTCTTGAGGGCGAGTTTATTTGAAAGAAGAGAGAGGAACTTTTAAATTTCCTTTTTCTTGATTTATATTTTTTACCTGGGGTTAGCTTCTTTTCTCCTGATTGACAAAAAAACCCCTCCCTTGAATAATATAGGTGCTTTTTGGAGAGAGAGATGGCGAGATTGTTTGAATATCAGGCCAAACAGATTTTAAAGGAGAAAGGAGTTAAAGTCCCCCGGGGTGGGGTAGCCCACTCCCCAGAGGAAGTTCGGCAGATTGCCACTCATCTTAATTCTCCAGTGGTCCTCAAAGCTCAGGTCTGGATAACCGGTCGCGCGGAGAAGGGGGGAATTCTCTTTGCCCAAACTCCAGAAGAAGCCGAGCAGTCAGCCCGTCAGCTTTTCGGTCGGAAGATTGGTCGTTTTATAGTTGAAGAAATTCTAGTTGAAGAAAAACTGGATATTGCCCAGGAATTTTTCGCTGGTCTGATTATTGATGATGCGGCTAAAAAGCCAGTGCTAGTTTTCAGCAGTGTGGGTGGCACCGGCATTGAAGAAATAGCCAAAAAGAATCCTGATAAGATAATCCGCCATCCCATTAAGATTTCCTCAGGCTTAAAGGAATATGAGGTCAGAAATCTCCTCCGCCGTCATAGCTTCCGAGGTAAACTCTTGGTTAAACTGGCTTCAACCCTGGCTAAACTCTATGAAATTGCCCGCCAGGTAGAAGCTCGGTCTTTGGAAGTAAATCCGTTGGCGCTGACCCAAAAAGGCGAGTTAGTCGCAGTTGATTGTCATCTGGCCGTCGATGATTACGCTGTCTTTCGGCATCCTGAGCTGTCCATTGAAATAGCTCGGGAGTTCGACCGGCCTCCCACCCTTCTGGAGAAGATTGCCTTCCAAGTAGAAAAAGATGATTACCGCGGAACATTTTATTTTCTGCAGATGCAAGAGGACTTTTCTCCTGAAGAAATGATTATCGGTTTCCAGGGAGCAGGAGGAGGGGGGTCAATGATGTCTATGGATGCTGTCTTGGCTCAAGGGTTTAAGCTGGCCAATTACTGCGATACAAGTGGTAATCCCCCAGCCAGTAAAGTTTATCGGGCGGCGCGAATTATTCTCTCTCAGCCTTTTCTCAAAGGCTATTTTGCTTCTGGCTCGGGAGTGGCCAGCCAGGAGCAATATCATTCGGCCCGGGGATTAGTCAAAGCTTTTTTGGAAGAGAACTTGACCATTCCCGCGGTTATTCGCTTAGGTGGTAATTATGAAAAGGTGGCGATTCAAATTTTACAGACTTATCTCACTAGAATAAAAGGAGTTGTTGAGGGTTATGGACAGGCTGATTCAGCTGAATTTTGCGCTGCCCGTCTCCGGGAGCTCGTCCAGGAAAACAACTCCCAAAACCATCTAGTTTCTCCCTTAGTTTATCCAGACTTAGACCGTTACACCTATAGGTTTGCTACCATGACTGGGGAAGTATTAATTGACCACCAAGCCTGTGAAAACTGCCGGACTAAAGGCTGTGTTAAAGCCTGTTTGGCGGAAATTCTCCAACTGGATGAGGCTGGCCGCCCAGTGTTGAAGGTCTCATCCGAAGAGGCTCGTCAGGGAAGATGTACTGAATGTTTGGCTTGTGAAATTTTCTGTAAGTTTCATGAGCAAGATGCTATTTATATTTATCTGCCGATACCCGGTTTAGCCGAATATCGTCAACAGATAATCGCCCAGCAACAGGCAAAGGCTAAGGAGTTTGAGTAAAAAATGGCTATTTTGGTCGATCGAGAGACACGAGTCATTATTCAGGGGATAACTGGTCGGGAAGGTCGTGTTCGGGCCAGGTTAATGAAAGATTATGGGACTCAGGTGGTTGCGGGAGTAACTCCGGGGAGAGGCGGTGAAGAGGTTTATGGAATTCCTGTTTTTGATTCTGTGGTTGAGGCCCTGGAAACAAGAGGCCCAGCAGAGATTTCGGTTATTTTTGTGCCGGCTACTTTGGTTAAAGAAGCTGCCCTAGAAGCCTTGGCTGCTGGTCTGAAGATGTGTGTCCTTATTCCCGATCGGGTGCCTATTTATGACCTTTTGGAGATTCTGGAGGTGGCGACTGCTAAGGGAGCTATTTGTCTCGGGCCTAATACGTTGGGAATGGTTAGTCCGGGGCAAGCTCTTTTGGGTATGATTGGTGGTCGGGCAGAAAGAGCTCGAGAGTGGTTTCAACCAGGCCAAGTCGGTGTTTGTTCCCGTAGTGGAGGAATGACTTCGGCCATTTCTTATTATTTGACTAAAGCCGGTTTAGGGCAAAGTTCGATTGTTCATGTCGGAGGGGATGCAGTGGTAGGCTTAGGCCTGCCAGAAATAGCCCAATATTTCCAAGAAGATCCTCAAACAGAAGTAATAGCCCTCTTTGGAGAAATTGGCACTACTCAGGAGGAGCGAGTAGCGAGTTTAATCCAACAGGGAAAAGTAACCAAACCAGTGGTGGCTTACCTTGGGGGTAAAGCTGCCAAAGCTGGAACAAGGTTTTCGCACGCGGGAGCAATTATCGAGGGTGGCCGAGGTTCTTATGAGAGTAAAAGAGATTCTTTAGAAAAGGCTGGTGTCCGAGTGGTGGATTCCATTTTTGATTTCCCTCGGGTTGTGGGGGAATTACTGACAAAGAAAAAATAAGGGGGAGATAATGAGTGAGTTTCACTGGAAAACATCTATTACCAAGGTTGAGCCCAATAAAATTATGGTGCGAGGCTATCCAATTGACCGCTTAATGGGCCAAATTTCTTTCGGCCAGGCGGTTTATTTACTTTGGAAAGGTGATTTACCTTCCCCAAAAGTGGGCCGTCTCATCGAAGCCATCCTGGTGTCTTCAATTGACCATGGTCCGACGCCGCCATCTGTTCTGGCCGCTCGAACAGTAGCTTCCACTGGAGCTGAGTTAAATGCAGCTGTGGCCGCTGGAATTTTAGCTATCTCCCGCTACCACGGCGGAGCCATTGAAGAAGGTATGCGCCAGTTAACCACAATTGTTAAGCGAAGCAGTGAGCAGGGTGTGGAACTGGAAGAAGCCGCCCGGGAATTCCTCCAGGAGTTGAAAGCGGCGGGGAGAAGAATGTCCGGTTTCGGACATCGTTTGCATACCCAGGATCCCCGGACAATAAAGCTTTTTAATTTGGCTGAGGAATTGGGTCTGGCTGGAAAATATGTGAAAACAGCCCAAATTGTGGAAAAAATCCTAGCCGAGATGACCGGTCGGGAACTTCCGATAAATGTCGATGGAGCTATGGCCGCTTTACTGTGTGAGCTGGATATTCCACCCGAGATTGGTAACGCCTTTTTCATGATTGCTCGTCTTCCTGGCTTAGTAGCTCATATCCACGAAGAAAAAACCCGCATGCGGCCGATGAGAAAGATCGATCCCCAAGATTTTGAATATGATGGACCTGAGGAAAGGACTTTAGAAGGAGGCTTTGATGGATGAACAACTTTTTCTTTTATTTCCCGAGTTGAATGAATTTCAAGACCAAGATTTGAAGACCAAGACCCTCCAAGTTTGGAAAGAAGCTTTGGTAGAGGGAGGTTGGACAATAAATGATCTGTTAGAGATGCCTTTTACTTTGCTTATTGAAAAGACATCGATTAATCTCATTGACCATACTCGAGCTGTTACCCGAACAGCTTTGGCTATTGCTCAAGCGATGAAAGAGGTTTATGGTGATCGGATTACCATTAATCAAGATATTCTCTTAGCAGGGGCACTGCTTCATGATGTGGGTAAACTTTTCGAGTTTGCCAAATCAGGTGGAGAATTTAAGAAAAGCCGTTCAGGGGAGTTGCTCCGTCATCCTTTCTCGGGAGCAGTTTTTGCGGCTCGCTTTGGTTTGCCGGAAGAGGTGTTGCATATTATCGCCTGTCATTCCAAAGAAGGAGATGGGCGGCGCTCCACTATAGAGGCGATTATTGTTAATCATGCTGATTTCGTCAATTTCGAACCTTTTAAGTAAAAAACTTCGGGAGGTATCATGGGGCAAACATTTTCAGAGAAGATTTTGGGAAAACGGGCCGGCCAGAAAGTCAAAGCTGGTGATATCGTGGTTGTTTCCCCTGATCGCATTCTTTCCCATGATAATACCGCCGCGATTATTAATGAATTTCGTAAATTGGGAATTTCCCAGGTCAGAGATCCAGAGAAATTGGTGATTGTGCTCGATCATGTTGTGCCAGCTTCTTCAGAAAAATACGCTCAGAATCATAAAATAATTAGAGAATTTGTCAGGGAGCAGCGGGTAAGAAATTTTTTTGATATAAATCATGGTATTTGCCACCAGGTCCTTTCCGAACACGGTTTGGCAGCGCCAGGAACAATAGTTATTGGGGCGGATTCTCACACCACCACTTATGGGGCTTTCGGCGCTTTTTCTGTGGGAGTGGGGCGGTCGGAGGTAGCTTCTGTCTGGGCTACCGATGAGCTTTGGCTCCGGGTTCCCGAGACAATTAAAATTAATCTAGAAGGACAGCTACCTCCCTGGGTTTATGCCAAAGATATCATTTTGAAAATCATAGGTGACCAGGGAGCCGATAAAGCCAACTATCAAGCTGTTGAATTCAGTGGTCCAGGGGCAAAAGCCCTTTCTTTGGCCTCCCGCATGGTGCTCTGTAATATGGCCGCTGAAATGGGCGCCAAGAATGCTTACTTTCATCCTGATAAGAAAGTTTTTGATTTTTTCCAGGAGCTAGGAATCAGTGATTATGAAGTAGTTACTTCCGATGAAGATGCTCAGTACAGTGAGGTGATTAACTTGAATTTAGACAAATTAGAGCCTCAAGTTGCCTGTCCGCATACGGTGGATAATGTTCGACCGGTCAGCGAAGTCGAAGGCTTGCCCTTTCACCAGGCTTTAATTGGCACTTGTACCAACGGGCGACTGGAAGATTTGGAAGTAGCCGCTCAAATTCTTAGGGGAAAGAAGGTTCATCCCCAAGTGAGAGTGCTGATAATTCCTGCTTCACAGAAGGAGCTTTTAAAAGCCCTAGAGAAAGGATTGATCAAAATTTTCAACGAGTCGGGGTGTGTAGTTATTAATCCGGGCTGCGGCCCTTGTTTGGGAGCTCATCAAGGAGTCTTAGCTCCAGGCGAAGTGGCTCTTAGTACGGCTAACCGTAATTTCCGGGGCCGTATGGGTAGTCGAGATTCGTTTATTTATCTGGCTTCTCCGGCTACGGTAGCTGCTTCGGCCATTGAAGGCCGAATAAAAGATCCAAGGAAGTGTTTACTATGAAAGGCAAAGTCTGGAAATATGGTGATAATGTTAATACAGATGTTATATTCCCTGGGAAATATACTTACTCCCCCTTAACACCTGAGGAAATGGCCCAACACGCTTTAGAGGACTTAGACCCTGAATTTGCCCGTCAAGTTCGACCGGGGGATATAATTGTGGCTGGTCGCAATTTCGGCTGTGGCAGTTCCCGAGAGCAGGCGGCTATCTGTCTCAAGGCCGCTGGAGTCCAAGCGATTATTGCCCGTTCCTTTGCCCGAATTTTTTTCCGGAACGCTATTAATCAGGGTTTACCAGTTTTTGTTCAGGAGGAAGTTGTCGCCGGTCTTAATCAGGGTGATGAAGTTGACCTTGAACTGGAGAAAGGCGAATTAGTAGCTGGGGGAAAGCGTTGGTTGCTGCCGCCCTTGCCGCTGATGGTTCTGAAAATAATTAAAGCGGGGGGATTAATTCCCTATACTCGCCAAAAATTAGCTGATTCTAGGGAAGACGAGAAAAAAAGGACATAATTAAATCATAATTATATCTTATAGAAGAGGAGGAATTATATGGCCAAATACCGGATAGCTGTCTTACCAGGTGATGGGGTTGGTCGGGATGTAATTGAAGCAGCTATGCTGGTGCTGGATAAGCTTCAGCTTGATGCCGAATATCTATATGGTGATATCGGTTGGGAATTTTGGTGTCGGGAAGGTAATCCCCTACCTGAACGGACAATTCAGTTGTTAAAACAAACGGATGTTTGTCTTTTTGGGGCTATTACTTCCAAACCCAAAGAGGATGCTTGGCAGGAGTTGGCTCCCGAATTGCGAGAGAAAGGTTTAAGTTATTTTAGTCCGATTGTCCGTCTGCGCCAGGAGTTTGACCTTTACACTAACCTTCGACCTTGCAAAGCTTATCCTGGCAATCCGCTTAACTATCGTGATGATATTGATTTAGTTATTTTCCGGGAAAATACCGAAGGAATGTATGCCGGAGTGGAATTTCATCCTTTACCCGAAGAGGTTCGCCAGGCCCTGTTAATTCACCCTAAAATGAAAAAATTTGCCGCTGTGCCGGCTGAAGAAATTGCTCTCTCGACTCGCATTATGACCAAAAAAGCCTGTGAAAGAATTTTGAGACGGGCTTTTGAATATGCCCGAGAACACCAGCGGCGTTCAGTAACCATAGTGGAAAAACCCAACGTGTTGCGGGAAACCGGCGGCCTTATTCTGAATATAGCTCGAAGAATGGCCCGTGAGTATCCAGAGATTGAATTCCGGGAAGCCAATGTAGATGCCATGGCTATGTGGTTGATCAAGAATCCTCAGGATTATGAGGTGCTGGTAGCGGAAAATTTGTTCGGCGATATCATTTCGGACCTTTCCGCCCAGCTAGTAGGAGGATTAGGCTTTGCTTGTGCTGGAAATATCGGTGATAATTACGCTGTTTTCGAGCCTACCCATGGTTCGGCCCCCAAGTATGCTGGGCTTTATAAAGTCAACCCGACAGCCACGATTTTGGCGACTAAAATGATGCTGGAGTGGCTGGGTGAGAAGGAATTGGCCGCTCATCTGGAGAAGGCGGTAGCCGCAGTAATAAAAGAGGGTCGGGTTAGAACCTACGATATGGGCGGAAATTCTTCTACTCTGGATATGGCCAAGGCTGTGGCCGAGCACATCTAAATAAAAAATTGTTTAGGAGGAAGGTGTGGGGCAAACAATTATTGAAAAAATAATTGCCGCTCATTGTGGCCGCAAAGTCCAGCCCGGTGAAATTGTCTGGCTTGAGCTGGATATTGTCTCGGCCCGTGACTTCGGAGGGCCAAATGTGGTGAAAAATTATGAGCGGGAATACGGCGACCAACCAGTTTTTGATCCCGACCGGGTGGTCTTTACTTTTGATCTTTGTGTGCCGGCCTGTACCCTAAAATATGCAGATAATCAGCAAATCTGCCGCTTGTTTGCCAAACGCCACGGGCTGCGGGTTTTTGATGTTGATTGCGGTATCGGTTCCCATGTAATGATTGAGGAAGGGCTGGCGGGACCGGGAAAAACCCTTGTCGGCACTGACAGCCATTTAAATATAATGGGAGCGGTGGGCTGTTTTGGTCAGGGAATGGGTGATGTAGATATTACTTTTTCTTTTAAAACAGGTCGGACTTGGTTTGAAGTGCCGAGAACAGTTAAAGTTCGTCTCACCGGCCAACCATCTCCCTGGGCGACTCCTAAAGACCTCACTCTTTATCTTTGTAAGATGCTGGGAACAAAACAGGTGGCTTTGAAAGCGGTGGAATTTGTAGGAGAGCCTGTCAAGCAATTTTCTCTAACAGGTCGCATTACGTTATGTAGTATGGTCACAGAGATGGCCGGCATTATCGGGTTTATCCCTGAACTTAATGGAAAAACAACTCAAGAATTAATGGCCTTGCCTGGTTTTAATTTGGAAGAATGGCCAGAACCTGACCCGGATGCCGATTATGAAAATGAAATATCCATAGACGTTTCTGGATTACCGCCCCAGGTGGCTGTGCCTTATCTTCCTCATAAAGTCAAACCTATTACCGAAGTTAAAGGCACTCCCATTGACTCAGGATTTATTGGTTCTTGTACCAATGGCCGGGTGGAGGATTTCCGCCAAGCAGCTGACATCCTGAAGGGGAAAAAAATCAAACCGGGAGTTATCCTCAAGTGTGTTCCCGCCACCCGTCGGGTTTATCAAACCCTTTTGGAAGAGGGGATTCTGGAAATTTTGTTTAGAAGTGGAGCGGTGGTTAGTAATCCCGGCTGTGGTGGTTGTGCTGAAGGTCACATCGGATTAACCGGTGAAGGAGAAGTGCAGATTTCCACGGCTAACCGCAATTTCTACGGCAAGCAGGGTAAAGGCCAGACTTATTTAGCCAGTCCGGCAGTGGTGGCGGCTTCTTGTCTGGCTGGAGAAATTATTTCTCCGGAGGAGATTTGAAATGAAAGAAGGTCTAATTCAAGGTCGTTTATGGGTGCTGACTAATGATCAAGGGCGATTGATTGAAGATATTGATACCGATCAGATTTATCATAATGCTTATCTCCATATCACTGACCGCCGGCTAATGGGCCAATATGCCTTGGGTAACCTGGCTGGCTGGGAAGATTTTGCTCGGCGGGCCAAACCAGGAGATATAATCATTGCTGGCCGGAATTTTGGCGCCGGCTCTTCTCGCCAGCAAGCTGTGGACTGTTTCTTGGCTCTGGGTATTGCCGCCATTGTCGCCCCCTCTTTTGGAGCCATTTATTTCCGCAATGCGGTTAATTCGGCTTTACCGGTCATCCGTTGTCCGGCGGTGGAAAACTTGGTGGCCAATGGGCAGCTGGCTACGGGCGATGAGGTGAGATTATCGCTACTTTCGGGAGAAGGAGAAAATCTTACCCAGGGAATAAAATTTAATTTCCCGCCTTTCTCGGGGGTTCAGCTGGCGATTATTCAGGCCGGCGGTTTATTCGCTTACGCCCATCAACTGGAGAAAAGGTGAAGGGATGCTAATTTTGGCGGTCGACACCACCACTTTTTGGGGGTCAGTGGCTTTGCTGGAGAACAATCGGTTGTTGGGGGAGATTAATTTGGTCAGTCCCACGACCTTTTCCGAGAGGCTCTTACCTTCGGTTGAGCTTCTTCTTAAATATTCTCATCACTCGGTAAGAGAGATAGAAGGCTATGCGGTGGCTGTTGGTCCGGGGTCCTTTACCGGCATCCGCATTGGTTTGAGCACTATCAAAGCCCTGGCTTATTCTTCTAAAAAGCGTGTGGCTCCGATTTCCACTTTGGAAGGTTTAGCCTGGAAATTACGCGAATCGAGTTATCCCTTGGTGGCCCCGGTGATTGATGCCAAGAAAGGTGAAATTTACGCCGCCCTTTATGAGTTCAAGTCGGAGCAGTTAGAGGCAGTCGTTTCTCCCGGCGCCTATAAACCCGAATTGTTTTTCCGCTCTCTGCCGAAGAGGAGACGGGTAGCCTTTATCGGCAATGGAGTCAATATGTATCAAGAGATAATAAGTGAGTTTCTGGGAAGTAAGGCCTGTTTCCCGACCCGGTCGTTTTTCATCGCCGCTGAAGTCGGGGAGTTGGGATTTGCCCTTCTTCAGACAGGGAAGGGACTGAACGCTCATGAAGTTCAGCCTCTTTATTTACGAAAGTCCCAGGCGGAGGAGTGACCATATTTAAGGGAAAGAAGCTTTCGCCTCGCTTGTATTATCTCCGTCCCATGGAGGAGAAAGATATTCCCTATGTGGGAGCCATTGAGCGCCAGTCTTTCTCCAACCCCTGGCCCGAATCTTCCTTTCTAGGAGAGATTGAAAACGAGTCCATTTCTTTTCCTTTTGTTATTGTCTATAAACCGCAAGAAAAAGTTATTGGCTATCTGATTTACTGGAAGATCGGTGATGAGGCCCAGATCAGCAATGTGGCTGTTCACCCTGATTGGCGGGGACGGGGTATCGGGGAGAGAGTTATCAGAGAGATCCTGGAGTTAATGAAAAAACAGGGTGTGAGATATGTTGTGCTAGAGGTCAGGCCTTCCAATCAAGTCGCCCGGTCACTCTATCATAAGCTGGGGTTTGAAGTTATCGGGGTGAGAAAGGGCTATTATAAGAACCCCCCCGAGAATGCTTTAATTATGGGGAAGATTCTCCAGGATAAATAACTCTCATCAAACATAAGCCGTGGGGTGGAGCGGTGGGTATGTCTTTGACTCTCTTTTTCATTTGAAACAATTCATCAATTTTTTCCGGAGAGATTTTGCCTTTGCCTACTTCCAGCAAGGCACCGACAATTGTTCTGACCATGTAGCGGAGAAAACCCTTGGCCTCGATAGTATAGATTATTTCATCTTTTTCTCTTTTCAGTTCAGAGCGAATCACTTCCCGGATAGGGTTTTTATCCTCGTTGGCGGAGAAGGAGGAAAAGTCGTCTTTGCGGCGAAAGAGCCGGGCTGCCTCGGCCATGGCTTCAAAATCTAGGGGATAGGGCCAGAAAAGAGTATAGCGAAGGCGGAAAGGGTCGGGCGAGGCGGCCTGGAGGATGCGATATTGATAGGTTTTAGCTAGAGCCAACCGCCGGGCGTGAAAATTGGGGCTGACGGTCCGCAGGTCGGTGACCCTGATGCTCCAGGGAAGATGGCCGTTAAGAGCCCGGAGAAAGGTTTCATTTTCCAGCTGGCAGATCGTATGGAAATTGGCCACCTGGCCGCGGGCATGAACACCGGCATCAGTCCGGCCGGCCCCGATGACCTTCACCGGGAGTTCAGTGATTTTTTCGATGGCTTTTTCCAGTTCACCTTGAATTGTTTTGAGACGGGGCTGGCGTTGCCAGCCATAAAAGTCTAGTCCATCATAACAGACGGTTATCCGATAGTTAACCATAATCGGCTTACATTATAGCAAATCTGAGGGTTCACCATAATTATCTTCACCGGGAATATTTTTGGTGTCATACATTTGGTGTCGCCATAAAGGTGTCAGACACCGTGTTATCACCGTATTATCGCTAGATTATAATCACTGATTTCCGGGTGGTGGTTTCAGACATCATGTTATTTTCCTTTAATTATTGGTCTTGTCAGAAACTGATTTTCTTACCCCACTACTATGGATGTCAGACGCCAACTATGAGTGTCAGACACCATGTCTTGGGAAGGATCAAATATGGTGGCTCTTACAATATAATGGGAGTTTGACACCGATTTTAAGACAGCGATTTTTCTCAGAGACTGATTTTTCCCCAGTGTCTGCTACCACAACTTGACATCAAATAAGACACGAGACAGCTTCTACGATACAGTGTCGGACACCCATCCAAAGACATCAATCTGATAGCAGGTATCTGACACTAATAACACCGGCAGCAGCAACACAATATTTGACTCCAATTTCTCTAAATGCTGGATGAAAAACAGGTGACAGAGAGCCCGGAGGGCCGCTGTTTGGCAAGAGGTGGCCACTCAGCCTTATTTTAATTTCGACCAGGCTAGCTCCACAGCTTCTTCCGGAGTTTGGGCTATTTCTACTCCGGGAATTTCCCAGGTGTGCCACCCGATAACCGGCTTGCCATAAATTTTGCCCAGGGCAATCTCACTTAAGGTGCCGTAACGGCCGTCAACGGCGATAATCACATCGGCGTTAAGAGCTACCAGGGAATTACGGGTATGTCCCAGAGCTGTGGCCAAGGGTAAGTCGATATAGGGATTGGCTTCTTTATGAGAGGCACCGGGAAGAATGCCGACCGTGAGCCCGCCTTTTTCTTTGGCTCCTCGGGAAGCGGCTTCCATAACTCCGCCCAGGCCCCCACAGATTAAAATACCACCTTTTTCAGCTATGAGTTGGCCAATGCGGTAGGCAGCTGCCAAAGCTTCTTGGTCGGCCACGGCGCCGCCAATGACGGCTATGCGGAATTTGTGGCGTAAAGTTGATTTAATCATCTTGTTTCGTCCTTCGGCTAATTTCTTTAAAAAATCTCTTGACTTAAATATAAGCCAGGAAATTAAGTGATAATCAAGTGAAAATTTAATTTTGATGAGGCTCTTTTTTCCCGGCCGGATTGAATATCAAGGCTAAATCATTTAAAATGCCTCCGTATTCTTCCGAGGCAGATGGTGAAAAGGGCTAAACGTGATAAACTACTTTTTATCAAAGGGGTTTATCTATCTCTAAGGTCCCGGGTGAGAATCAGGCTGATTTTGGTCTCAATTTTTCTGGTGGTTTTATTAGGGGGGATTCTTTCCGACTGTCGGCCTTCTAAGGAAGAACCACTTCCTCTGATCCGAGTAATGGAGTTTCTCCAGGCGGAGAATTTTACACTTACCCCCTGGTCATCCCGGTCAGCTGAGCCAGGGAGCTTTTCTGTGCCCGACCAAACAGAAATAAAAGAGTTCTTGGGGAAACGGCAGAATCCCTGGGGCGCCCTAAGAAAATGGAAGCTAGGAGGCACTGAGCGGGAGATTATTGCCGCTCCACCTCCTACCCAGTTTTGGTTTGAAGGCCGGATTGAACCCGGTTCTCGGATGAAATTCGGGCTGGGTATAGCTTCTCCTCCGGTTGAATCACCATCTTCCTCTGAGAAGGAAGTTGCTTTCCGCATCATTCTCCAGGCCAAGGCAAGAAAGAAGACTTTGTTCTTTCGCCGAGTAGCTTTGCCTCAAGCTGGAGAGACGGTTAACTTTGACTTTCAAGAAGTTACTTTTCCCGCTGAGTTGAAGGAAGTAAAACTTATTTTCCAGACAGAGGGTCCGGAAGGGACAGCTTCATTTTGGATTAATCCAATAATTATAGCGCCCCAGAAAGAAAGACCAGTCCCTGTTATTCTAATTTCCATTGATACTTTACGGGCGGACCATCTCCATTGTTACGGTTATGAACGCTCTACTTCGGCTAATATTGATTCTTTAGCCAGGGATGGTGTTCTTTTTGAGCGAGTTTACGCTCCTTCCTCCTGGACTCTGCCCAGCCATGTCTCGCTTTTGACTTCTTTATATTGTTTTAATCATCAAGTGGAAACAGGTTTGGACCGTCTTTCTCCCGAGTTGACCACTTTAGCCGACATTTTTCGGAAGAAAGGCTATTATTGTGCGGCTTTCACCGGTGGCGGGTTTTTAAGTACGGTTTATGGCTATTCGCGGGGATTTGACCTTTACCGGGATGATCTCGGGGGCGTTTTTCAGCAGGAAGGGGCGGCCCAGGTAGCCCGGGCCACTTTAGACTGGTTGAGGCAGAATAAAGAATTGCCTTTTTTCCTTTTTATTCATACTTATCAGCCTCATTCTCCCTATGCCTGTCCCTATCCCTATAAAGCTCGCTTTTTACCGGAAAACCCCAAGTGGGGTCACCTGGATTTAATCGGCTATCTAGGCGGCAAACAGGGGATTTTTAAACCTCTTCCTCAAGAAGAGAGGGAAAATATTATCGCTCTCTATGATGGAGAAATCCTCTATACAGACGAGGTGTTAATCGGACGTTTATTAGCGGCCCTCAAAGAGTTGGGTTTATACGAGCGGAGTATGATTATTGTCACCAGTGACCACGGCGAGGAATTTTACGAGCACCAAAGTTGGGGACATGGCCAGGATTTATATGAGGAGTCCCTGCGCGTACCGCTGATTATCAAATTTCCTGACGGTAGCCCTTCGGCCAAACGAATCAGGCAGCCGGTCCGGTTGATTGACATTTTTCCGACCATTGTTGATTTTCTGAAGTTGAAAACATCGGATTTTTTAGCTTCCTTGGACGGGGAGACTCTCTGGCCGCTGGTCCAGGGGAAAAAACAGTCAGGTCGGGAGTCGCTGGCCGAGCTGGCCGGCAATATTCTCAATTCCCATCTGCCTCGACGCACGGCCCTTTTTTCCCAGGGAAAAAAATTGATTATCAACGAAGAATTTTCTCCGGAGGCTCTAAAATTTTTCTCTTTTCCTCCGCCTGACCTTCCCCGACTTGAGTTGTTTAACCTGAACAGGGACCCGCAGGAAAGAGAAAATCTAGCCACTCAAGAACCTGAGGTAGTCCGTCAATTTCTCCGGCGTTTGGAGGAGTTATATCAGGCGGCCCGTCGATTGGAAAAGAAAAAGGCTCGCCTCACCCGAAGATTAAAGGAAGAACTGCGGGCTTTAGGCTATCTTAAATAATGCGGCTAAGAAAGCTAAAATATAAGACATAAATTTTAAGGGAGATGAAGGATGAAAGATGGAAAATTTTTTGAAATAAAAAGCCTCTCGGCTGAAGAACAGGCAGTTTTAGGGGAGGCGGTCAAAAAAAGAATAGAAGAAAGGAAGAAGAAAGGAAGATTGACCGAGCGGGAAATTGAGGAGATTCACCAAATGGAGCTGCAACCTCTGCCTGATATTCAGGATGTCCAAAGTGTCTATGAAGATTTTATGTATAAAGATGAGGAATATTAAAAGGCAGGTGGCCCCATGAGTGAAGAAAAAAAACAAAATCAGCGTGAAGAAGATTTGGCCATAAAAATAGATTATGAGAATCTGGATGTTGAAGATATTATGAATCAGATAAAAAAGAGAATCGCCGCCCGACCGCCTCAAGAGGAAGAGCCGCCTGCAGAAAAAACAGCTCCTGAATTGCTGGAAATGGGGAGACCGCCTTCTCCTTCTCCTCCGCCGGGATTGAAAAGTAAGGTTCGTCGTTTTCTTTTGAAGATTATGCGGCCCTTCGCTCCCTTGATCAAATTGTTAATTTTGCCGGTTGATGAAGAGTTGCGGGAGACGGTCGAAAATCTGGATTATACCAACCGCCGTCTAGACAGTTTAACCGAGCGTTTTCATCAGGAATTGAGCCGGATTGATCAGGTATTAGGTCGTCTGGAAGCTAAAATCGATTTTAATCATCAAATCGTCAACGAGCGGCTGGATGCGGCTTTTAAGGATTTAGGTCGGGCTAAAGAATATACCAAACTTCTCCATCAACTGACCCATAACCTTGTAGTGGAGATCACCAAGTTAAAAATAGAGGAAGACCATCTGAAAATTCAATCGCGGATTTTAGAGAAAGACCTGGCTTTTCTTAACCGACGGGAAAAGGAAGTCGAGAAGAAGGTTTTTCCATGAGAATAGCCTTTGTCGTTCAGCGTTACGGTTTGGAAATTAACGGCGGCGCCGAGCTCCATTGTCGCTGGATTGCCGAACATATGAAAAAATATTATGAAGTTGAAGTCCTGACCACCAAAGCCTATGACTATATCACCTGGGAGAATTATTACCTTGATGACAGAGAGGAGATCAACGGCGTTCCGGTGAGGCGTTTCCCCGTGGTCCGACCCCGCAATCCAGTTCGTTTTGGGCGCATCCAGGATTATGTCTTTCACCATGAACACAGAATCGAAGATGAGCTCAAGTGGCTGGAAGAGGAAGGGCCCTTGGTGCCGGATTTGATCCACTATATTGACCAGCACCGGGCTGATTATGATTTTTTCATTTTTTTCAGTTATCGCTATTATCATTCATACTGGGGAATTCATACTGTTCCGGAGAAAAGCCTCCTAGTGCCCACGGCTGAGCATGACCCGGTGGTCTATTTGCAAATTTTCAAAGAACTTTTTCGTTTGCCTCAGGCTTTTATTTATAATTCAGTGGAAGAAAGGGAGATGATTCAGCGGGTGGCTGATAATGCCCATATTCTGGGTGATGTAGTCGGGGTGGGTGTTGAGATTCCAACTGTCATTTCCACTGAGCCTTTCCGCCAGGAAAGAGAATTGGAAGATGATTATCTTCTTTACATCGGTCGAATCGATGAAAATAAAGGTTGCGATAAATTATTTCAATATTTTTTGAAATTTAAAGAGAGAACCAGACATTCGATTAAATTGGTGCTGGTGGGCAGTACCAAGTTAACCATTCCTCATCATCCTGACATCAGGTATTTGGGTTTTGTTTCCGAAGAGGAGAAATTCGCCGCCCTAAAGGGGGCCCTTCTCTTGGTCATGCCCTCCTTTTATGAGAGTCTGTCCATGGTTACTTTGGAAGCCTGGGCTCTGGAGAAACCGGTGCTGGCTAACGCCCGGTGTGAAGTTCTCCGCGGTCAGTGCCGCCGCAGTCAGGGAGGCCTGTATTATGAGGATTATGAAGAGTTTGAAGAAGCTTTAAAGCTGCTTTTAGAAGATGAAAAACTGAGGGCGGCTCTGGGCCGAAACGGCCGCCGGTATTTTGTCAATAATTACACCTGGGAAGTTATTGAAAATAAATATATTAATATTATTAATAAATTGACTGAGGAGCGATCGTGAAGGTTCATCAATTTGCCACTTCCTTAACCTATGGAGATGCTATTTCTGATGAGATGCTGGAGATCAGACGAGTTTTACAGGAGAACGGCTTTGAGTCGGAAATTTTCGTCAGATTTTATGACCCCCGTCTGGCTCATTTAGCCCACGATTTCCGCGAATATCCGGCTTACAGTTCATCCGAGAACGTGATTATTTTTCATTTTTCCATTGGTTCGCCGGTTTCCAGGATGTTTTTCCGGGTGCCTGACAAGAAGATAATGATATATCACAATATCACCCCCTATCAGTATTTTCTGGATTATCACCGTATCCTCGCCCGGGAGTGCTACAAAGGCCGACTGGAGTTGAAAATGTTTGTGGATAAAGTCGATCTGGCGCTGGGTGATTCCGAATACAACCGTCAAGAACTGGCCGCAGTGGGCTACCGTCGCACCGGAGTTTTGCCGATTTTGATGAATTTCAGCAAGTTTGACGGCCAGGGTGATGCGGTCATTCACCGGCTTTTCCATAATGAGAAAACCACTTTGCTCTTTGTCGGACGAGTCATCCCTAATAAGAAATTCGAGGATATCATTAAGGTCTTTTATTTTTATAAGAAATATTTTAATCCCCATTCCCAGTTGTTGCTGGTGGGAGATTACCGAGGCATGGAGAGATATTTGGCTGCTTTATGGAAGCTGGTGGATGAGCTGGAATTGCAAGATGTCTATTTCCCCGGTCATGTTGAATTCGCTGAACTGCTGGCTTTTTTCCGTTTGAGTGATTTTTACTTAAGCCTGAGTGAACATGAGGGGTTCGGCGTGCCTTTGCTGGAGTCGTTTTATTTAAATATTCCTGTACTGGCTTATCCCGGGGGGGCGGTGGAGGAGACCATGAACGGAGGGGGAGTACTTATTCGAGAAAAAGATTTTCTGGCGGTGGCAGCTTTAATTCAGGAGATAGGGGAAAATAAAGACCTGAAAGCCGCCATTTTAGCCTCCCAGCAGAAAGCACTGGCTAAATACCGACGGGAAAATGTAGCCAAAATTCTTCTGCAATATATTACTGAGGTAGCCGGCTCATGAGGGTGGATCAGCTGGTCCCCACTTTTCACCGGGGCGACGCCATCGGCGATGAAGCCTATCATATAAAACAATTTCTCCAAAAAAACGGCTTTCACTCAGAGATATATTGTCTGGAACGTGACCAAGGACTTGAGACCCAGTCGAGACTGTGGGCCGAGTTTACTCAGCCCCAACCTTCTGATGTGACTATTTTCCATTTTGCTTTACCTTCGCCTTTGACTGAGAAATTTATTCAGCTGCCTTCCTGGAAAATTTTGATTTATCATAATATTACTCCAGAACATTTTTTCCGTCCTTACAGTGCTGAGATGGCCCATATTGCCCGGGTGGGGCGGGAGGAAGTCAAACTTATGGCCTCCCGGGTGGATATAGCCCTGGCCGATTCAGAATATAATCGGCAGGAACTGGCTGAACTGGGTTACCAGCGGACAGATGTTTTTCCTCTTTTTATCGACTTTCAGAAATATGAGCGGCCTCCCGACCGGTTTTTTCAACAGCTCTTTCAGGATGGTCGGGTTAATCTCCTCTTTGTCGGGCGGATTGTGCCTAATAAACGGCTGGATGACCTGATCAGGATTGTCTTTTATTATAAAAAGTATATTTCTCCTCTGGTAAGATTAATTATTGTGGGCAAGACCACTTCTTTGCCCGCCTACTATAAGAGCCTGATTAAATTAGTAGATGATTTTTATCTACGGCCGGAAGAAGTCGTCTTCACCGGCCATATCACTGATGAGCAGATGTACGCTCTTTATCGGACAGCCGATGTTTTTCTCTCCATGAGTGAACATGAAGGCTTTGGTCTGCCGCTGGTGGAGAGCATGATTTTCGATCTGCCCGTGGTGGCCTATGCGGCGGCGGCGGTTCCCTATACTTTAGGGGGCGCCGGAGTGCTTTTACACACCAAACGGGTGGATCTGGTGGCTGAGTTGATTGATTTAATCGTGCATCAAGAGGAGATAAAGAGAAAAATCGTTCAAGGGCAACGGGCCCGAATTGAAAAATTGCGTTCCGAAGGACTGGAAGCCAAGCTGTTGCGGATCATCAAGGAATTAGGTGGCTCATGAAACGGATTGCCTTTGTTATTCAGCGCTATGGACAGGAGGTCATGGGTGGCTCGGAGCTTCACTGTCGGCTGGTAGCCGAGCGCCTGGCCCAGCAGGGCTATGAGTGCACTATTTTCACCACCACCGCTCGGAGCTATATCACCTGGAAAAATGAATATGAACCGGGAGAGTCGATTTTAAATCAGGTGATTATTAAACGGTTCCCGGTGGAGAAAGAAAGAAATATCGATGAGTTCAATGAATTTTCTGATTGGATTTTTCACCATCCCCATTCTCCAGAGGACGAAAAGCGATGGATGGCCGAGCAGGGGCCTTATGTGCCTCAGTTAATTGAAGCCTTGCGCTTGGAACAGGCCGAATATGACTGTTTTGTTTTTTTTACTTATCTTTATTTCAATACCTACTGGGGGTTAAAAGAGATCACTCGGCCCAAGGCCTTAGTGCCTACCGCTCACGATGAACCGGCCCTCTATCTGGAAATGATGAAGGAGGTGTTCGCCGCGCCTCAGGCTTTTATTTTCAATACCCAGGCCGAGAAACGAATGTTGACCAGACTTTTTAATCTTGAGGGGAAATACCAGGATGTCGTCGGCGTGGGAGTTGATATTACCCCGTCAATGCCTGATGAGACTGCCTTAAGGTCCCGTTACGGACTGGCCCGGCCTTATCTTCTTTATGCCGGTCGGATCGAACCAGGCAAAGGTTGTCAGGAGTTGATGGATTATTTTCAGGAGTATGCCCGCCGGCGGCCGGGAGTCGATCTGGTGCTTATTGGTAAAAAGTTGATGGACATTCCGCCCCATCCCCAAATTAAATATCTTGGCTTTGTTTCTTCCGAAGACAAAACAGCTTTGATGAAGAATGCTCTAGTGACCATTCACCCATCTCATTTTGAAAGTCTCTGTATGGCGGCTCTGGAGTCACTCGCCCTGGGCACACCGATCCTTGTCCAGGAAAAGACCGAACCCCTCAAGGATCATTGTCTGGCCGGGCAGGCCGGACTTTATTACTCCAATCAGGCCGAATTCGGCGAAGCCCTGGATCTACTTCTGGTTGATGAACGGCTGCGGTCTCAGCTGGGAATGAATGGTCAGAAGTACGTGGAAAAAAATTATGCCTGGGACATCATCCTAGAGAAATATCATCGTGTTTTTGCTTTTCTAGAGGGTCTCAACCGCGGAGGCAAGAAATAAATATTAAAGAAAGCGAAGAGGTTTTCCAAATATTGATGGAAAGTAGAGGGGGTTCACTTTAGAGTGATGTTTGAACTTGAAAAACAGGAAGCGGGCCTGGAAGAAGATAAAATAATCGTCATGTCTTATCCTTGGATCAGTCCTATCATAGTATCATTCTATTACGGTGTCAGACACCCTTTATCCTATCAAAATTACCAATTACCCTGGTGTCCAATTACCATGGTGTCAGACACCCTTAAAACATGGTGTCAGACATTCTTATTATCATGGTGTTAGAGACCCTTTATCAGCAGATAGTTTAAACCAGTAATAGAGAAATCTCTTTCGTTGTTATAACGCTTTTGATTACTTGCTCAACAAGCACAATCCTGGTCAAATCTTGCTCTGTAAACATAAATTTTCGCCTTTCCTACGCCCGGCTAAGCTTAAATACCGAGCAGAAGGATTATAGCTAATGTGACATTTTAAATTAGTAATAATATGTGTCATCTTAAAATAGTAACCACAAAGAGAAGGCTGCTGGTTTGACTCAAGGGAGTGATTGTGTTAACTTTACAAAGAAAGGGACCAGAAAGAGTGGCCTTTGTCAATCACGCGACCAAAACCATAGCCATTAAAGTGGTTTATTATGGCCCCGGTTTGAGTGGTAAGACGACCAATCTGCGCTATATTTATTCCCGATTGGATGAAAACTCACGGGGAGAACTTGTCTGTCTGGAAACAGACACAGAAAGGACTTTATTTTTTGATTTACTGCCGGTTAAAGCCGGCCTGATCAAGGATTATAAAGTTCATTTCCAGTTGCTAACCGTACCAGGCCAGGTGTTTTATGAAGCCTCCCGGCGGAGTGTTTTGAAGGGAGCTGATGGGATTATTTTTGTGGCCGACTCTCAGGCCCCGCTACTGGATGCCAATTTGGAAAGCTTTGAAGAGATGAGACGTTATCTTTATGATTACGGCATAGATTTAAATTTGACTCCGATTGTTTTTCAATATAATAAAAGAGATCTTTCTAATTTGATTCCCGTTGAAACATTCAACAATCTGTTGAATCCCCGGGGGTTGCCTCATATCGAAGCTATTGCCATTAACGGTGTGGGAGTCCTGGACAGTTTAAAGCTGATGGCCAAAATGGTGGTGCCGATTATCAGGGAAAAGGTATTTGGAGAAAAAAGGAAAGAAGAGCCGCCGGTAGAATTGGTTAAGGAAGAAAAGAAGGAAAAACCCTCGCCAAAACCGGAAGAAAAGAAGCCCAAACCCAAGGAATATGTGCCCCTGCGGGTGACAAAAATCAAACTCAAATCTTCTAAGGATGTCGAAGAAGAATTAGAAAGATTAGCCAAAGAATTTGCTTCTCTTAAGGATGAGTAAATAGAAATCTGATTGTTTTTTTGGATTTAAAAAGGCTATAAAGGGGAAGAGGTTTCTTTTTAAGCCTAGCTTTGGTTTATTTTAGCTTCCATGGTCGAGCTATGTCGAGTTAGGTTTTGAGCCGAGATAATTATTAGCTTTATCTCCAATAAATTTTGGCTAACCCTCCAAGAAAAAGGTGAAGGCCTAATCCTAAATTTTGACTTATTGGTACCATGAACCCCCTTGGCCTTTCACGGGTAAGGGTAAACATCTTTTTCTCGAGGGAAAGATAAGAGGATAAGAGGATAAATTCTCACTCGTAAACTAAGTTCATTATAGTTGCCTTCAAAGCGTTACCTGTTATCCCTGGAGGACAATTTTAGAGAAGAGGGGCGAAGGGGTTTTGGTGAGTCTTTCCATTTAAAGCGAATCTCAGTTCAGATTTAAGACATTTAAGATAGACGCTTTTAGCGGCAGGGTTGTTAAAAAAGGCTTTGGAGGGGAGAAAAAAAGGTTATTTTTCCATCTCTGGAGAAATTATTCTCAGAATGAGAGCTCTCGGATAACTTTTACTCAAATTCGCGAAGTCGAAGATTTTTGTTATTTTCTTGGGATTGAAAAAAAGCTTCCTGAGCAGCCGTCTTTATATTGAGGTTGAGGCCTCTAATCTTTGGGGTGATTCTTTGACCATGTTATTTAAAGTGGCGAGCGCTTCACTGGCAGGCATTGAAGCTGAGTTGGTGGAAGTGGAAGTGGATGCTTTTGTGGGTTTGCCCGGTCTTATTCTGGTGGGTTTACCTGATGCTTCCATTCGGGAAAGTCGAGAAAGAGTGAGAGCCGCTCTGATTAATTGTGGCTACGCCTTGCCGCGGAAAAAATTAATTATTAATCTTGCTCCGGCTGATCGACGGAAAGAAGGCTCTTCTTTTGATGTCCCCATTGCTGTTGGTCTATTGGCCCATCAAGGGGTTTTCCCTGTGAGGAGGATCAAGGATTATCTTTTCATGGGGGAACTCGCCCTGGATGGCCATTTGAAACCTGTCCGAGGTGTTCTCTCAGCTGCTTTTTTGGCCCAACGCCAAGGTTTCCAGGGATTAGTGATTCCCAAGGAGAATCTACCTGAAGCCTCTTTGATTAGCGGCCTCCGCTGTTATGGCTTATCTTCATTGGGAGAAATTATTGAGTTTCTTCGTGACCCACAACAGTTTGTTCCGGCCGACTCTTTTCTTGATCATTTTTCTCCGGATGTAACTTATCAGGTCGATTTTCAGGATGTCCGCGGTCAGCACCAGGCTAAACGTGCGCTGGAGATTGCGGCCGCTGGAGGCCACAATCTTCTTATGGTGGGCCCCCCGGGGGCGGGAAAAACGATGTTGGCTCGCCGGCTTCCTTCCATCCTGCCGCCGATGACCGAAGAAGAAATAATTGAAGTCACTCGAATCTATAGTGTGGCCGGGCTGTTGGCTGGAGGTCAGATTATTGTTCATCGTCCCTTCCGTTCCCCCCACCACAGTGTCACTGCGGCTGGTTTAATCGGCGGAGGGACTATCCCTCGGCCAGGTGAGGTTAGCTTGGCCCACCGGGGTGTTCTTTTCTTGGATGAACTTGTCGAGTATAAACGTCAAGTCCTGGAGAACTTACGTCAGCCTCTTGAGGACGGCTGTGTGACCATCTCGCGCCTCCATAGTCGGGTGACTTTCCCTAGTTCATTCATGCTGGTGGCCGCCATGAATTCTTTTGAGGAGAGCTATACCGTGTTAGCCAACTCCAGTGACTATTATCTTTCCCAGAAAGCCCGCTTTTTCGCCCCTCTTTCCAAACCTCTTTTAGACCGGATCGATCTTCAGATTGAGGTACCGAAAATATCATTTCAAGAGTTAACTTCAATGAGCCAGGGTGAAGGCTCGGCCCAAATCCGGGAGAGAGTGGTGGCCGCCCGAGAGCAGCAGATTCAGCGGTTCAAGAGAGAAAGAATCTGGAGTAATGCTCAGATGAATTTAACTGAGATTAAGCAATATTGCCGTTTGGATGCCGCCGGTGAAAGACTGATGGAGAGAGCTATGGAAAATTTGAATCTTAGTGCCCGGGCTTTTGTTAAAATTCTTAAAGTGGCCCGGACAATTGCTGATCTTGAAGGAGATAACTCCTCGCTCTTGAATCCGGTTTTTCTCGCCGAGGCCATTCAGTATCGCCTTTTTGACAAAAATGAATAAACGGGATCAAGTCTTCACTTTTCAGTTTTTGAAGCAAAGGGAAAAAAGAAAGGGAGGGAACCTCGAGTGAATAATTCCTCTCATTGGCCAGTTCCAATTAAAGGCAAAAGGTGAAAACCTGAACTAAATGTCACTAGTAAACTTGACATATAATATAAAAAAAATATAATAATTCTGAAATATCTTAAAGAGGAAGGAAAGAATATGCAGAAAAGTATTAGAAGATACAAAAAGATATCCCGGATATTTCAGGCAATGGCCCATCCTGCCCGCCTGAAACTCCTTCATAATTTGCTGGAAAAAGAATGTTGTGTGGGGGAACTGCAGAAGTGCCTTCAGATTTCTCAACCCAACACCTCCCAGCATCTGAAGATTTTACGGACGGTGGGAATTGTTAAGGGAAAGAAAGAAAAGAATCGGGTTTGTTATCGCATTGTAGATAAGAACGTCAAACAAATCCTAACCATGTATTTTGGAGGAGAAAAGAAAAATGGCTAATATTCCTGAAGTTACTGACAGTAATTTTCAACAAGAAGTTCTGGAATCAAATCTACCAGTCTTGGTAGATTTCTGGGCCCCCTGGTGTGGTCCGTGTCGGATGGTTTCGCCAGTAGTTGAGGCGGTAGCCGAGAAATTCAACGGCAAAGCTAAATTCTTTAAAATGAATACCGATGAAAATATGCAAACTGCGGTCAAATATCAGATTATGGCTATTCCTTCTTTAATTATCTTTAAGGACGGCCAGGAAGTGGAAAGAATAGTTGGGTTTCGTCCCCAAAGAGATATTGAAGCTATTTTGGAAAAATTTGTCTCCCCTCAGGAATAGCCTCTTTTTAAGGATTGTCATATTTCTAATCTTAATCTAAATCTAAAGGGAAGAAATTAGTCTCGCCCATGAGGGCTTGGCAGGACACATTTGAATAACAAAAATTTTCTTGCTTTTTAAGTTAGTTTTATCTAAAAACTCCTTCCCATAGCCGGTCCCCGCAGGTGCAAAGGGGAGTGTCGGATAAGATAATAGAAGAAGGGGGAGACACTTTTAGGCGAGTTAATCACTAACTTTTTTCCTGGGTGACTTTCTTGGCTGTCAAAAGTCAAAAGTGCAAACCTCCCCCAATTCGGCTCTCCCCCCTGACAATTCCCTTCTAATGGGTGACTCCAATTCTGACTCAACTCAATAACCTCTCTTCCCTTAGGGATCCATTGTTACCAATAGCCCAACTTCTTTTGGCTGTTAAGACCTGGAGCCAGCCTTGTCCAAAAAAGAAAGAGAAATTGGTCTGTTTTTTTGCCTTGTCAAATGAATTTATTTGGAGTATCACTTATGGATAAAGGAGGTTAACCACAGATGAGAAAGAAATTCCTAGTGGGTTTAATCCTGGGTTTGGTTCTGGTGGCCTGGTCTTTTTCTCAAACTAAAAGCAAAGATCCGGCGGTTATTGAGGTCAAGCCAGCCAAATTAACACCCTTAAAGAAAGAGGCCCTCACCTGGTTGGAAGGACATTTCAGTGAGCTGGCCGAGCTTAATCGGAAAATATGGGAATTTGCTGAAATAGCTATGGAGGAATATAAGTCTTCAGCTTTGTTGGCCGACTATTTGGAAAAAAATGGCTTTTTGGTTCAACGGGGTGTGGCCGGAATGCCGACGGCTTTTGTGGCTGTCTATGGGACAGGGAAACCAGTGATTGGAATTCTGGCCGAGTACGATGCTCTGCCCGGACTTTCTCAGGACACCGTGCCCTACAAAAAGCCTTTAGTGAAAGGGCAACCAGGTCATGGTTGTGGGCATAACATTTTTGGCGTGGCCTCGACGGCGGCGGCTGTAGCTCTCAAAGAAGTCATGGCTAAAAATAATCTAGCCGGCACCATTAAGTTATTTGGTTGCCCAGCTGAAGAGACTTTGGTGGGCAAAGTTTTCATGGCCCGAGAAGGTCTTTTTAATGATCTGGATGCCTGTATTCAATGGCATCCCAGTTCAAGAAATGGTGTTTCCCTCGGCTCTTCTAACGCGTTAAATCAATTTGAAGTGGAGTTTTTCGGTAAAACAGCCCATGCGGCCGGCGATCCCTGGCATGGCCGCAGTGCTCTGGATGCCATTGAGTTGACCAATGTAGGCCTCAATTATCTCCGAGAGCACCTTAAGCCTACGGCTCGTCTTCATTATGTTATTACCGATGGAGGCCTGGCTCCCAATGTGGTGCCCGATTATGCTCGGGCCTGGTACTACGTCCGGGATGCTGACCGGGAGAGTGTGGAAGAAGATTATCGCCGGGTGCTGGATATTATTGAAGGTGCGGCCAAGATGACGGGTACCACCTATAAAGTTCATTTTATCAGTGGGGTTTATAATTTACTGCCCAATCAAGCTGGTTGCGAGGTTGTCTATAGCAATCTCCTGCTGGTGGGCCCTCCTTCTTTCGATGAAAAAGAGGAAGAATTTGCCCGGGAGATTCAAAAAAATTTAGGCTTAGAGCCCAAAGGCCTGGATAGGAAAATCCAACCTTTAAGAAAACCGGGGCGGAGCTGGGGTGGTGGTTCCACTGATGTAGCCGACGTAAGTTGGATTACTCCGACGACAACTCTAGGCATTGCTTGTAAACCTCTGGGGACACCCGGCCATCACTGGTCGACCGTGGCCTGTGGAGGCATGAGCATCGGCCATAAAGCCATGCTTACCGCTGGTAAAGTGATGGCTCTGACCGGCCTCGATTTTCTCACTAAACCAGAGATATTGAAGAAAATGCGGGCGGAGTGGCTGGAAAAAACCAAGGGCAAACCCTATCGTTCACCCCTGCCACCAGACCTTAAGCCTCCGGTCAAGCCCAAGCCGGTTGAGAAATAGAAAGAAAAATAAATAACTAGAATAATAACTAGAGTAAGAAAGATAAATAAATAGAAATTACCCAGATAGAGACAAATTCAACCACCGAACTCGCTTTCCTGGAGATTATAATTTTTGGCTTTGTCTCCAAGTGACGGGAAGCAAAATCGAACAAAAGGCGAAGGAGAATGTCGAAGCGACATTGAAGATTTAGCCTTCCGGAACCGTCCTTCGAGGGAACCCGACCGCCTCGGGCGCCGAGAATGTATTGAGCACGATGGAATTAGAGTTTTGAAACTCATATTAACAGAGAATAAAGTCCAAAGGTTCGAGTTGCTCGGGCGCAGTTTCGCCGGCCTCGAGAAGGGCGGTGAAGGAATGGCGTTAAAAATCTGAACAGAAGCGAAGACATTTTCCTTCGCCTTAATGTAGTAACTTCATTCCCGCCACTTGGGGACAAAGCCTAATTTTTAATCAAAACTGAGGGTGGTTTCTTATGGATTGGATTTATTGATTAATTAATGATTGAAAGGAGAAAGATTTACCGACCATCTTCAGCTGGCCGGTATCATCATAAATAATTGCTCCATAATCAGGGAAGGATT